>JAUVCD010000514.1 GCA_030590865.1 Myxococcales bacterium
GGCCGCTCGACATAGGCATGAAGCTCGTCGCTCACCGCCACCGTCGTGCCTTCCCGCAAGGGACGAGACGAGCGGGTCATGGCCCGCCACCGGTCACAGCCATGGCCCGGCTGAGCAGCATCCGCTGGCAACACCGCTTGGTCGACTCGACGGACGAGCAGCAGCTCGACCTTGCCGCCGGTGGGCACTTTGTGTCCTAGCAACCTCGCGCGGATCACGCGGGTGTCATTGACCACCAGCAGCGTGCCGGGCCGTAACAGCCGCGGAAGATCGCGCACCTGACGGTGCTCCGGCCCCTGATTTCCGAGCACCAGCAGGCGGCTCTGATCGCGGGCCTCCGGCGGATGGCGGGCAATGAGCTCCGGGGGCAGCTCGTATTGAAGCTCTTCGACGCGCACCGTCGCCCTGAAAGGCCCCTATCGTCGGCCGCCTGGACGCCCGCTGTCGTTGACTGCAACGCCGAGGCGATTCATCTTGCGCCACAAGGTGGTCGGGCTGATCGCCAGGCGCTCCGCAGCTTTCTCTCGGTTGCCCCGTGATTCGTCCAGGGCCCCCTCGATCGCTTCTCGTTCCGCCTCTTCGACGACCGCCGCGAGCGTCCGCCCGCCGCTACCCGTCGACGACAGGGGTTGGTCGATGGGCAGCACGTCCTCGATGGTGATGGTATCCCCACCGGCCAGCGCGACCGCCTGCTCGATGAGATTCTCGAACTCCCGCACGTTGCCTGGGTAGTCCTGCTTCATCATCACCTCGAGGACCCCATCGGAAGCACGCACGTTCTTGCTGTGCTTCCGGTTGTACTTGTCGATGAAGAAGTCGAAGAGCAGCGGGATATCTTCTATTCGCTCTCGCAACGGGGGAAGGATGAAACGGGCCACGTTCAGTCGGTAGTACAGATCTTCGCGGAACTGCTTGGCCTTCACCGCAGCGTGTAAATCTTGGTTGGTCGCGGCGACGATCCGGGCATCAATGATGATCGGCACGTTCTCTCCGACCCGGCGCACTTCGTTGAACTCGAGCAGTCTGAGTAGCTTGGCCTGGAAGGCCGTGGTCGTCTCGGCAATCTCGTCGAAGAAGAACGTCCCGCCGTGAGCCTCTTCGAACAAGCCCTTGCGCGCCGCCACAGCACCGGTGAAGGCACCGCGAGCGTGCCCGAACAGCTCGCTCTCCAGCAAGGTCTCGGTGATCGCCGCACAATTGACCGGTACGAAAGGCTCAGCACCACGCTTGCTGTTAGCGTGGATCGCCTTGGCCACGAGCTCTTTGCCCGTGCCACTCTCCCCTGTGATGAGCACCGTGGCGTTGGTGGGCGCCACCCGCACGATGCGACCGAGCAGCGACCGAATCGCCTCGGAGCGGCCGATGATGTTCTCGAACTTGTACTTCTCTTTGAACTCGCTCGCGAGGAGCTGCACCTGGCCCGCGAGGCGCCGCTTGGCCAATGCGCGGTCCACCTTCATCAGCAGCTCGTGCTCGGTGAAGGGCTTCTGAATGTAGTCGTGAGCGCCGAGCCGCATGGCTTCGACGGCGCTCTCGATGGTGCCGTAGGCGGTCATCACGATCACCTCAGTGATCGAGAAGCTCTTCCTCACCGCGCGCAAGACATCGATGCCGCTCGAGGACCCCATCCTCAGGTCAGTGATGACCAAATCGAAGGCGCCAGTAGCCCCCAGCTCTCCGCCAGCCTCCCCGCTACTCGCCTCGTCTACGTCATAGCCCGCGCCTCGCAACATGATCGCGAGGGTGGTGCGCATATTGCGCTGGTCGTCGACGACGAGGATTTTTTCCACAACGGCTCCGCAGGCAGACCGCGAGACTGCTACATGGTCAGACCACCGTCCACATCCAGAGTGCGGCCGGTGAAGAAATCACACTCGATCACGAAGCGAACAGCCAGCCAGATATCTTCAGGCACGCCGATACGGCCTGCGGGAATCCGCTTGGTCAAGGCCTCGAGCGCCTTCTCATTCATACCGTCGGTCATAGGCGTCCTGATCATGCCAGGGGCGACGGCACCGACACGAATCCCAAAACGGGCGAACTCGCGGGCCCAGGTCACCGTGTTGGCGGCCAAAGCGGCCTTCGCCGCGGTGTAGCTCGACTGTCCTCGATTGCCATGACGGGACAGGGAGCTCATGTTGATGATCACTCCCTTTTGTTCCTTGTCGACCATCTTGGCGACCGTGTCGCGGACCGCCAAGGTCGCCCCAGTGAGGTTCACGTCGATCACCGCCTGCCATTGGTCAGCAGACAGCTTGACGATCTCACCGGTCTTCCGATCTTTCTTGACCAGCAGCCCGTCACGAAGAATGCCCGCGTTGTTGACAAGCCCTGTGAGACCGCCCATGGCCTCGTAGGCCCAGTCGACGAAGGCGCCCACCTGTCCCTCGTCGCTGACGTCGAGGGGGCGCGTGTGAATGTTGCCCTTGAGCGCCTTGGAGGCATCGGCGAGCGCAGCCAGCCCTTCTTCTTGGACATCGCCAGCTGCAACCTGGGCGCCAGCTTCAGCCAATCGCATGGCAAAATGCTTGCCGAGTCCTTGGGCCGCGCCGGTGACGATGAGCTTGCTGTCCTCTAGCCGCATAGTGACTTCTCCGGTGGCGCCGGGTGTACCACAGCCCGCCCTACCGGAACACCTGCACGCCACGGCTTGCCGGGGGCAGCGCCACTGTGTATCTCAACAGAGATGGCAGGATTGAATGGCCTTGCACGGTGCGTCTGGATAGCCCTCTTACTACCGCTGGCTGGGCTGCCGGCCTGCCAATGCGACACCGTCGCGACAGGCCCGACTGTGCCCGCCTCTTCCGACCCAGAAGGCAAGGACCTGGTCGAGGGCGCAATCGTCGTCGCGACGGAAAAAGAGGGCGGCGTTCGCATCTACAAGATCAAACAGGTCAACTATTTCCCACCACCAGTCGGTGACGAGCTCATCATGATCGCCTTCACCGAACAGGGGAACGACTTCGAGCACGCCGCAGCCTTGTGGCGGCAACGCAAGCTGACGGTGGTGCTGCCCAACGTTGGGGTGCAACGGCACGCGTTCAACCGCAACCGGGACTACCGAGTCATCGACAAAGAACCGGTGACCGAACAGGAAAAGAAGCTCGTGAAGGGCGAGTCCTTCCCGCCGAAGCCATGACGCTACGGATTCTCGAGGTGCCGTGTCTAGGCGACAACTACGCCTATGTGGTCACCCAATCCGGCTCAACCCAGGCCCTGGTGATTGATCCGAGTGAAGCGGGACCGGTAACCCACGAGCTAGGAGACCGGGGGCTCGACCTGGTGGCCATCCTCACGACCCATCATCACCACGACCACGTCGGTGGCAATCTGAAGCTGAGCCACGATCATCCGGGGCTGGCCGTCTATGCCCACGGCGGCGCCGGCCGGCCCGTCCCCGGACAGACTCACGAGGTGGCCCACGAGGTTGTGTTCCAGACCGCCGGAATACAGATCACGCCCCTGCACGTCCCGGGGCACACCCTCGACGCCGTGGCCTATTTGATTGAGGACGCGCTGTTCACTGGCGACACGCTCTTCGTCGCCGGCTGCGGCCGCCTCTTCGAAGGATCAGCGGCCCAAATGCACCACTCGCTGTGCAACGTCTTAGCAGCCCTCCCGGACGACACGCGAATCTACTGCGGCCACGAGTACACTGTCCAAAACCTACGCTTTGCCGCCACAGTCGAGCCGGACAATGCCGCCATCCGCAACAAGCTCGAATGGGCACTGGAGCAAACGGAACGAGGCCAACCCACGGTGCCGTCCACGCTGCACGATGAGCGGGCCACCAACCCTTTCTTGCGCGCCGCTGTACCCGCCGTCGCGGCTCGCTACGACAACGACCCACCGGTAGAGGTCTTCGCAGCCATCCGCCGAGCCAAAGACCACTTCTGAGGATTCGTCTTCGCGCGCGAGGGATGCCTGCCAGGGTCTTGTGACCTCCCCCGCGGCCTTCTCTCCCGCTCGGGCTCAAAATCGTTCACATCTCACAGAACGCCGAAACCGGCGTGACCTGTGGCAGATGGGGTCACCAGCTATTTTCACCACGGAGGCACGGAGGGCACGGGGGAGATTTTGGATGAATTCACGGAGGGCACCTCGCTTCGGAGACAGCCGATTCCTAGAGGCAGGAGCGGTGTGGATGTGAGACCCATGTCCCCGGCCGTGGAATGTTACGAGTCGTCACCCCACTTCTATGTGAAAAGTAACGAGTCCTGACCCCACGTTCGACAACAGCGAGCCCGCCTCCGCCTCGGCACCATCCTCGCCCGCCACCTCGAGGGTAGCGTCACCCTCCACGGATCGAGCTCGTCCCTCCGCGGTGACTGCGCCCGACAGTACCGCGCCCACCATCACCGCCACGACCCAGGGTGGCCCCCGCCCCAAGCTCCAACGGCTCGAGCCGTTCAACCTCATCACAGCTCAACACCTCGAGCGCCTTCTCGACGGCAGGCTCCTCGCCACCGGCCCACGTCTCACCTGGGCCCACCTGCTCAGGCGCACCTATTCCGTCGATCTGGACACCTGCGCCCACTGCGCCGGCCACCTGAAGCCCATCGCGCAGATCAACGACCCAGCCACACCGCCCACCGCTTCGAATCCGCTCAAACAGATAGGCCTATGTAGTGGCATATAAGCAATGAACCTATCCCGCCATTGCTGCGCTACTTGCCCTGTACCCCTTCGAAATAGCTATCCTCCTCGAGGTTCTTGTCCTTGCATCCCGACGTCGTCATACACAGCGCGACGAGCCCCGCGAGCAGCCAGCCTTTCGTCCCCATCTTCCCCTCAGAAATCCCACCCGCAGATGCGAGCCGCCGCCATTCTAGCTCGAACGAGCTCGAGTTGGGGCGTCAGCTGTGGACGCGACCCGACTGGGGTTGACGGGCACTTGGGCTCGGGCTGACAGCCACCCCGCCTCGTGGGCTCACCGCGATGGACGATGCCAGGCCTGGTAGGGCTCCAGGCGTGGCACTCAGGTCTCGGGCTCACGCGCAGCCGCTGTCCTCGAGGCATTCATCCAGCTTGTCGTTACAGGTTTCGACGCAACTTGTGTAGTCCGTGCCCAGCGGATCGCATGCGGTGACGCAGGTGTCGTGGTCCGCCCTGCACTCGCCATCTTCGTCCTCGTCGCAGCCTCCACAGCCCTGGCCGAAGGCGACGAGCAAGGCGGAGGTGATGATCAGCAGTCCCAAGCGATTGGTTCTCATAACGAATCCTTCTGTCTGTTTGGTTTGGTTGCGAGGTGGCGTTCCCTAGCCCGTGGCTACTGGCGCTCAACTCGAGGTCGAGCGGGGCGGAAGGGTTGCCGCCGGGCTATGACGGAAGATGGCGACGTCGCACATGAGCACACTTGTCGCATGTTTCATGCCAGCCTTGGCTCAAGCCGCTGGGAAGCCGGATCCTCGCGGTTTGCTGTGGTTATGCAGCGCGCCAGAATCCACCCCGGCTCGAGGTCTGTCAACCCCTGTCTCGCAGCGACCTCCCCCCCATTTTCGCGTATCAAGCGATTATGGCAATTCTGCCGGACGCGACATAGGGCGTTTATGTCGAGCGGGCGCACCTCACTTTGCAGGACCGGTTGGTCAAGGAGCTGCGACTTGCGGGGGTCAGCTCCATCGAAGAAGCAAACGCCTTCCTCGACGCGGGCTTCATGGACCAGTTCAACCGCAAGTTCGGTCGCGAGCCGCAGAGCGCTCAAACAGATAGGCCTATGTAGTGGCATGTAAGCAATGAACCTATCCCGCCATTGCTGCGCTACTTGCCCTGTACCCCTTCGAAATAGCTATCCTCCCCCCCAGACGGCGACCCATCCACAGGCTCCGGCGCTTCAGCGGGAGCTGGGCGCCGCCCTGCTGGCAGTGGGTCGCCCGCGACAGGCTGCGGTGGCGCTCGAGGTAAGCATCAACCTGCGCCCCGGCAATACCAAGGCGTGGATGTGGTTCGCCCAGGCCATGGAGGAGCTGGGTTGCTGGTCCCGGGCGGCGGAGACTTACCAGGCCGTCCTGCGCTGCGCGCCTCGCACCGCGGCGGCACAGCGCGCCCAGCTCCGCCTCGAGGTGGTGGAGCGGCAGCTCACCGCGGCGCCAACGGGACCCTCGTCAGCCCCGGCCGACTGTTCCTGGTAGCCCCACGCCCGCCCTCGTCGCCGCCTGGGGCCCTCACTTGGGCGCCATCATCACCGTCCCGGCGTCGTAGTCGGTCCAGTAGACGTTGGTGTCGTCCAGGGCGACTTGGATGGGCAGGATTTGCCCCGAGACGTAGGCGACGGGATTGTTGGAGAAGGTAGCCATCCGCATCACATGCCCGTCGTCGAGCCAGTAGACGTGGGTGCTGTCGGCGGCGACGCCGAAGCTGAAGGACACGCCAGTGGTGAGGTGAGACGGATCCCCGCCGGTCACCGCCATGCGATAGAGCCGATTCTCGTCTGATGCCACCCAGAACAGGTTGCCATCCGCCGTGGCGACACCGTTCGCGGCGTCTGCCTGGGAGGTGAGAAGGTTCACCGCGGTGCCCGTATCGGCCCGGTAGACCTCCTCCCCGTCCTTGTTCACCCAGAAGACGGTGGAGCCGGCCACGGCGATGGAGGCCGGGTAGTCGTTGCAGCCACGCACAATCTCGGGCGTGCCTCCCTCCACCTCGACGTACAGGACCCGACCAGTGCCAGTGCAACCGCCACCGCCACCGCCACCGCCACCGCCACCGCCATCGCACTGGTCGCAGGTGTAGTACACCCGCTCCGGGGTGACGTCGGACATGACCACCAGGTCGAGAATCTCGAAGCTGCCCTGCACGAGCGCCGTGTCCGTGCCGCCGGCCTTGGGCAGCGAATAGACCCCGCCCTCGTCGGTCGTGCCGATGGTGACCCAGAAAATGTGGGTGTCGTTCTGCGCGATCTCAGTGGGCGCCTGCAGTCCGCCCAGGAGCTCTTCGGGATCGCCGCCGCCGACAGGGACGCGCATCAGCGACCCGTTGGCGGTCGCTGGGGCGCCGCGGTTGGTCCAGTAGACGTGGGACCCGTCGGACACGATGCCATAGGGTCTCACCTGGCCCTCGGCGAGG
>JAUVCD010000186.1 GCA_030590865.1 Myxococcales bacterium
GCGCCCGGCTAAGCTCTCGCCCTTGAGGTTCCAGGCCTTCAGGAACTCGATGGATGGGACGACACCGGTGCTGTCCTCCCCATCAATGCGCAGCGCCCGGCTCTGGTGCGCACCCAATGCCAGATAGACTGCTGAAAAGCCGTCGGCGAAGAGACTGTCCAGCGTGAAATCCTGTCCCAAAGCGGTCGAACAGCGCAGCGTCACGTGGTCATTGAGCAGGGCGTCGATCTCCTTCTTCAACACATCCCGTGGCAGCCGATAGGCCGGCACCCCTGCTACCAACATGCCGCCTGGCTCGTCGGCAGCCTCGAAGACGGTCACCTGATAGCCCTTCAACGACAGCTCGTGGGCTGCTGTGAGCCCCGCTGGCCCTGCTCCGACCACAGCCACCTGCTTCCCATCCCCGCGGCCCGGGCTCTGCCGTTCAGGCTGAAACACTGCCGGATCGACTTGCTCAGTCACAAAGCGCTTGAGCGCCCGAATGGCCACCGGGTCGTCGCCACTGGTCCCCAGGCGACAGCGCTGCTCGCATTTGTGGTCGCACACCCGAGCACATACCGACGGGAAGGGATTATGCTGGCGGATGACGCGATAGGCCTCCTCGTGCTCGCCCCGGCTGAGGTGGGCCACGTAGCGCCAGGCCTCGGTCCCCACTGGGCAAGCGGACTGACAGGGCGCTCCGACCAACTCACGGCAAACGAAGGCATCACAGCGCTTGTCACGGATGTGAGCCTCGTACTCGTGGCGGTAGTAGCGCAGCGTGCTGAGCACTGGATTGGGAGCCGACTGGCCGAGACCGCACATGGTGGTGTCCTTCACGACCTCAGCGAATTGCTCGAGCAATTCGAGCTGCTCCGCCGTCCCCTTCCCGGTGGTGAAGTCATCGAGGATCTCGTACATGCGCTGAGTCCCCTTGCGACAGGTGAAGCACTTGCCGCAGGACTCCTCGCGCAGAAACTTCATGAAGTACTTGGCCACGTCGACCATGCAGGTGTCGTCGTCCATTACGATCATGCCACCTGAACCCATAATCGCCCCAGCCTCGGTCAGGCTGTCGTAATCGATAGGCAAGTCGAATTGATCGTGAGGGATGCAACCACCAGAGGGCCCACCGATTTGCACGGCCTTGATCCGCCCACCGTCGATCGGGCCTCCCCCGATGTCGTAGATGATCTCGCGGATGGTGATTCCCATGGGCACCTCCACCAGGCCGGTATTCCTGATCTTGCCCACCAATGAAAATACCTTGGTCCCGGTGCTCTCGGCGGTACCAATCGCTGCGAAGGCCGCCCCGCCATTGAGGATGATCTCCGGGATGTTCGCCCAGGTTTCGACGTTGTTGATGCAGGTCGGCCTGCCTTGGATCCCTTTTTCGATGGGATAGGGGGGCCGCTGATGCGGCTCGCCCATGAATCCCTCGATGGTCCGAATGAGCGCAGTTTCCTCACCGCAGACGAAAGCGCCAGCGCTGCGAACGATCTTGATGTCAAAGTCCACGCCGGTGCCGAGAATGTCCTGGCCCAGTAGCCCGTGCTCCCGAGCGAGGCGCAAGGCGATAATCACGTTCTTGATGGCCAGCGGGTACTCGGCCCGCACGAAGATGATCCCCTCGGTCGCCCCCATGGCGATCCCGCCGATGATCATGCCCTCGATGACGCTGTGGGGATTTCCCTCGAGAATGCCCCGATCCATATAGGCGCCAGGATCTCCTTCGTCAGCGTTGCACACCACGTATTTTCCGCGGCTCCCGTCTTGGCCGGCAGCCAACTGCCACTTCCGCGCCGTGGGAAAGCCTGCGCCACCACGACCGCGAAGCTTGGAGCGATCGACCTCCTCGACCAACTCGCTGGGCGTGAAGTCTGACAGAGCCTTCTCGAGCGCCTCGTAGCCGCCGTAGTCGATGTAGTTGAACAAGCGAATCGGATCGACGTGCTCGTTGCGCCCGAGCAACGTCCGGTGCTGTTTCTTGAAGAACGGAATGTCGTCACGATTGCGAAACCTCTCCCCAGTGGCCGGATCGGCATACAAGAGGTGGTCCACATAGCCATCGGCGAGGACTGCATCGATGATGCTGCTGACATCGTCCACAGTCACCTTCGCGTAGAAGGCGTTCTGAGGCTCGGTGACGACGTAGGGTGCCATCTGACAGAAGCCGTGGTCCCCGGTGATGCGTAGCGAAATCTGTTCGACGAGCCCACGCTCGATCAGCAGGCGTTTGAAGACTCGCAAGATGTCGCCGGCACCGCTGGCCAAACAGGCCGTGCCGGCGGAGACGACGATTCTACGGCGCTCCTTGTCCTTTCCTGCCAGGCGTCGACGCCGCTGCTCCGATAGATCCGCTAGTGACTTGAATTTGGACATTTGACTTGTACCTCCTGAGGGCTTTCCCGTGCGAACCTACGAGCAACTCGACGCCCTGGACCGGTGCGACCGTCAGTCGCCCAAGTCCAGCATGTGTTCCTCGCAGCCCCGACGGGCGCAAAACCGAATCATGCCGCCATCCCGCAGGACCAACGGGATCAGCGGCCCATCGCAGAGCGGGCAGAGCCATTCTGACTGGAGCTCGGCGTGGCAATGCGGGCAAAAGAACCGTGCAATCGTGTAACGGCTAATGGGGTGCTCAGTGACGTGGCGGTAATCGCCCCACAAGCTGCTGAGTCGCACCCAGCCACGCTGGGATCCAATGGTCCAATCGAGCGCGACCATCCGGTGTCCGTCCAGCCGGTGCTCATGGCTCAACACCGAGGCATTGCAGACAGGACAGGCCACTTCGACTGGAAAGAAACAGGGGTCCTGATCCAGCGGGGGTTGCCTATGGGAGCCTTGGCAATGACCAATAATTGCGCCGACCCCTGCTGGGGTGACGCTTCGGTGGCAGGTGCCGTCGGCGACGACCACCGGACCAACCGCACAAGCACCGAGACAGCCCGCTGAGTGCAGGGAGAACGACCGGTCAGCGGTCGTCTCGCCCAGCTGGATGCCCAGCTGGTGCTCGAGCTCCTCGCGCACCGCTCGTGAGCCTGCCACGTGACAGGCGGACCCACCGCAGACCGATAGCTGGTGGACGCCACGACGCTCGAGGCTGAGGCCGGGATGAAAGGCGACCAGACCATAGAGATCCACCAGTGAGCGGCCCGTTCTGCGCGCAAGGATCTCCAGCGCCTTTCGCGGCAGGTGCCTGCACGCCCCTTGGATGTCTATGAGGGTCGCCATCAACGACCCAGGCGAGGCCCCGGCTGCGGCGGGGATGCGGAAAATGTCTTCGGTCCTGAAGATGGTCTTCATTCCGCACCGATGAGAGTCGTCGACCTCGCTCGTTGAGGGGCTCTTATCGCAGGAAGAAACGGCGCACAGGACTGAGAGTAGCTACCGGATCGGCCCGTCGGAATGCCCATATAATGCCCATGGTTCGCCTATTGCTCGTGGGGCCAGCTGCGCCTAGGCTCTGCCTATGGGTTGCCCATGTGACACGGGGGCATGTTGGGCCCACCTCCCGTTAGCGAAAGGCACTGGAATTGAGAAAGTCGGACGTCGGCCGCCGCGAGGCGGACCGACCAAACGAGCCCAGCCCCCAACCCACCAGCCGCCGGCGCACCGCCCGCGAAGCCAGAGAGACGAGACCGTCCATGTCGGAGACCAAGCATCGTCTCCGTGAGCGGGTGAAAGAGCTCAACTGCCTCTACGGTCTTTCTCAGCTGGTGGAGGCAACACCCTACGATTTGGATACCATCCTTCAAGGTATCGCCGAGCTAATCCCGCCGTCCTGGCAATACCCGGACGTTGCAGCGGCCCAGGTCATCTTCAAAGGGCGCGTCTTCCAGACCGCGGGCTTTCGTAAGACCCGGTGGCTGCAAACCACTGCCATCGCTTGCGACGGTGTGGCGGTCGGAACGCTGACGGTGATCTACTCGAAGCATAAGCCTACGGCTGACGACGGCCCGTTTCTCGCCGAGGAGCGCGCCTTGATCAATGAGCTGGCGGAGCGACTGGGGCACATTGCCGAACGGCTAGACAACGACGCGGCGCTGCAACTGGCTCATCGACAATTGCGAGCCGAACGAAACGCTCTCGAGGAGACGAATGCTGCGCTACGGGTGGTCCTATCGCGTTTCGAGGAGGACCAGCGGGCGCTCCGCGAAGAGATCGTGGCGAACATCCAGCGGGTGCTGTCGCCGACGATTCAGATGCTGGAAGCAGAAATCCCCAGCAACCTACAAGGCTACCTCGAGCTCTTGAAGCGAGGCATCGATGAGATCACCTCACCGTTCATCGATCGAGTGTCGGCCCAGTTCATGAATCTGAGCCCGACGGAGGTCGCCATCTGCAACATGATTCGCGTCGGTCTGTCGAACAAGGAGATCGCCGATCTCCGCCACATCTCGCCGGTCACGGTCGCCCGCCACCGGGAGCACATTCGGCGAAAGCTCGGGCTCACCAACACGAAGACGAACCTGGCGACCTTTCTGCAAACCATGGAAGCAAAGCGGGAACCGCATGATGGCACAAGGAATGGCTGACCCAGTTGCAGCCGTGCCCGCCGGCCCTGGGGCCGCCAGGGCAGCGCCTTCCGCCGCCTACTCAGACGTGCTGACGAAGGTCATTTGGCTCCGGTCCTTGACGACCTCGGGGAAAGACAGGGCCTTGCCATGCATGACCACCCAGACGCCAGCGGCAAGTAAGCTGGCTGCCAGGAGCGCTTCGGTGACATTCTGGACGGCGTCGGTGTCCCGGAAATCGTAAGGCCGCATGGCGCCGGTGAGAATGACGGGGATGGCGAGCTCTTCCAGCTGGCTGTGGAGATGGCGCCCCGTCTCTGCCAGGGTGTCGGTCCCGTGGATCAGAATGATGGCGTCGTTCTGCGACTGGGCCGCCATGACGGCGTAGAGAATGGCCTGGCGATCCGTGTCCGTCATGTCGAGAGAGTCCTTGGACATGACGGGGACGTGTCGGATCTGGAGCGACGGGTGACGCAGGCTCGTCAGGATGCAGTTCAGCACCGAGCCGACATTGGCGAGCGTGCCGTCCGATTCGTTGTAGGTCTTGTCGATGGTGCCGCCAGTGGTGAGGATGGCTAGGCGCATGATGGAATCCCTGGTGGAAGGGGGGCATCGTGGTGACGAAGGCCTGACGACTGTATTGCCTGTTGGGCCCGATGCGCCACAGATAGCGCTACACCGCTTGGTCGCGATGGTGGATACTAGACTCGCGTGACGCACGCGAGCCGGCGAGGTGCAGAGTCGCCACGGCACGGTTGGGAGGGACGCGGCGCGACCCACGTTGAATGACTGCTGTGTGCAAATGCCCCTCCACGACCTCAACGAATTCCTGAAACTCTCCGCGGCGCTGAACTACCAGTTGAGCGCAAGAACGGTGGGCAGGGAGAAATTGCTGCTCACCATCATCGGCAACAAGCCGCTGCCGGAGCGGGACTGGCAGGTGCTGCTGGAAGTGCTCGAGTACCTCGACGTGGCCTACCGCACCAAGCGGCGGCGCCTCGGCACCATGGCGGTGCTCCATCCGCTGCGAGCGGCGGCGCTGCTGTCCGCCGCGGAGGACGAGCTGCGCTTGCTCGATCTGCTCAGCGTGCTGTTGCACGACAAATACGAGGACGTCGGTCAGGACGATTTTCCGCCGGAGGACTGGAAAGAGCTGGAGGAGCGCTTCTACAACCTGCTCAAGCGCATCGATCCGACCGACGAGTGGTACCTCATGGAGCGGCTAACCGTGCTCACCCGTCGGGGCGACCATGAGACCTATTACGAGTACATCGGCCGGCTGCTCGAGCGATCGGACCAGACACCCGAGTTGGTGCGCGTCAAGCTAGCCGACCGCTTGGACAACACCCTGGACCTGCGGATTGACTACCGCGACCCGCTCGAGAACGTCGATTTCTTCGGCTATCTGTTCGGCACGCTATTCATCCCCGATTTTCACGGCTACCAGCCGGACCTGCCGCACACGCCTGAGCTGCTCGCCGGCGGAAGACGCATGTACGGCCTCTTCAAGACCGCCGTGACCCTGTCGCTGATGCGGCAAACCGGCGCGCTGGCCGACGACGACCGAGCAGCTCACGCGCTCTTCGAAGCGCTCTGCGTGGCGAGCATGAAAGAGGCGGAGCGCATTCTCATGCACATCTTCGGATACCATCGCACCGACGTGGGCCAGCAGCGCGCCCTGCTCATCGACACCATGGAATACTGCCGCAAAGGCGGCGTCGCATCGATCACTGATCCGAGCGCACCCCATCGCCTCGACGGGCTCTTTCTCGAACAGTTCGACTTCGCCGATCGCAAGCGGCGCCATGAGAAGCTGGACGAGCTCTATCGAGACACGGACTTGATGATTCAGGCGGCCGTGGCCTTCATCGTCATCTTCATGAGCTTCTTGGACGATCCCGACTATTACGTCCAAGGGGTCAGCGCAGAGGGCATCAAAGCCCTTCCCTCTGACCCGGTTTGAGCGGCTGGTGGGGCTACCGCTGGCGCCAGGCGGGCCACCGAGGCCGAAGGAAAACGCCCATCATCGGACGGTGCCCGGTTTCGCCGGACGGCACCGGTAGCCTAAGATGGCAGGCGGCGATCCAATGGGAGCGTTCGACCAAACAAAAAGCCACGGCCGCAACCAGCGGGAAGGCGCAGCGGCAAGGGAGCAGGACGGTAGCGTGCCTGGCACCGAAGATCTGGGCGCCGAGGCGGGGCTGGTGGACGTCGCGCTGTCCGACGAGGCACCAAGCGCTCGACTGGGAGCGGTAAAACGGACCCAGTCGGCGACCGCCCTGGCCCGCATCGCCACCGCCAGCAGCAACGCTCAGGTCGCCAAAGCCGCGCTCCGCAAGCTCGACGACGGGCCGGCGCTAGCGACGGTCGCCGAAGGCGCAGCGCTCCGTGCCATCGGCCAGCTCGCGGTCGCGAAGATCAGCGACGACTCGCTGCTGGCGAGGGTGGCCCAGCGAGGCGCTGACGCGATGGTCGCCAAGACTGCGGTCAAGAAGATCGGCGACCAACAGCTGCTAGCCGAAGTGGCCCAGGCTGACGTGAACCCGCTGGTATCGAAGACCGCGGTCAAGCTGTTGACGGATCAAGACCTGCTGTCCGACGTACTGAAACGCGAAGCGAGCCCCGAGGTCCGCCGGCTGACCGTCAACAAGACGACCGATGAGCAGACCCTGGCTGCTCTGGCCTGCTCAGACGACGATGACGACCTGCGGGCCAGCGCCATCGCCAAGCTGACCAATCAGGGGTTGCTCGCCCAGGTAGCCACCCGGGCTGCGTCGCCAGCGTCACGCCTGCAGGCCATCGGGCAGCTGCGGGAAGGCAAAGTGCTCGCTCGCATCGCCAAGAGCGATGACCACCGGGGCGTTCGAACGGACGCCATCGAGCGGCTTCGCAGCCAACGCTTGCTCGCCGATGTGGCGCGCCACGGCGACCATCCCGACACCCGTGAGCTGGCCGTTGCAAAGCTGACCGACCCTGAGGTGATCGCCGACATTGCGACTAGCGATCCTGCTGACCAGGTGCGTGCCGAGGCGGTGCTCAAGCTAGAGGACCAAGAGCTCCTCGTCGGCATCGCCGAGGAGGATCCGGGCTGGCCCGTGCGGCTGGCCGCCGTGCGCCGCGTGCGAGATCGCGACGCGGTGGCTGGGCTCGCCAAAGAGGACCAAGCCTGGCAGGTCCGTGAAGCAGCCATCCAGCGGGTCCGGGACCAGACGACCCTGCGCAACCGAGCCGAGTGGGACGATGCCTGGCAAGTGCGGCGGGTGGCCGTCGAGCGAGTACGGCGGCAAACCGTCTTGGTCAACCGGGCACGGAACGACGAGGCCTGGCGAGTGCGCCTGGCGGCGGTCAAACGGGTACGGGATCCGACGCTCTTGGCCAACCGAGCTCAATGCGACGAGGCCGCCCCGGTGCGGCGCGCGGCGGTCAGGCGGGTCAAGGAAGTGCTGCTGCTCAAGCAGATCGCCGGTGAGGACGCCGACCGGGAGGTCCGTCAGGCGGCCAACGACCGCCTCACCGAGCTCGAGAGCGGCCCCAAGCCCAGCCGCCGCCGGAAACGGCGGTGAGCGGAGGCAGAGGCGGAGGTAGGCCAAGCGATCCCAGGCAGCTGGTGCTGCGCTCATGCGAGTAGAGTGAGCTCATGGCGACGCAGGAGACGGAGCTGGCGCCCTACCCAAGGGAGGGCTTGGCGGTGGGCCGAAACCCTTGGATCACGGCCCTGGCCGCCGCGCCGTTCCTCGTCTGTGTGCTCGCCATCGTCGGGTCCATCGTCATCTCTCCTGGGCTTCTGATTCTGATGATCCATGGCCTGGGCTTCGGCGTCGCAGCCAGTTGGTACGCCTGGGGACGCAACCCTTGGCCTCGCCTGACGCCCACCGATATCCGCATCGATGGCCCCTCGCTGGTCATCGGGACACACCGCCACGCCCGCGCCGACCTCAAAGCCGGCTTCATCGTACCTGGCGATGGCCACGTCACCGTTCAGCTGAAGCGTCGGGGCCTGCGCCGAGATCTAGAGATCCGGATGGGGGACGAGGCGGAAGGCCGGGCCCTGCTGCAGGCCTTGGGCCTCGCGGCCACCCAGACCGTGGCGAGCTTCCGCACCATGTCGCGGGCTTTTGTGAGCATCTGGCGGGTCCTGGCCGCCGTCGTCGGTGGCATGGCTGGAGGGACAGCGCTGATGAGCATCCTCGGCCAGGCGTTCGGTCCCGTGGCGGGCACGGTCGCCCTGGTCTCGCTGATTGCCATTCTGGCCGTGGTCTTGGTCGCCCCCGCCCGCGTCGAGGTGGGCGCCGATGGGGTGCTGATACGGTGGCTCGGCCGGGAGCGGTTCTTCGCCCACGACGACATCCGTAGCCTGCGGACCACCACCCGTGGAATGGGCAACAACCGTCGCAAGCTGGTCGAGCTCGAGCTCAGCTCGGGCGAGACCTACGTCATCCCCACCGGCTCAGCCGCCTTCGACTTCGGCCGTGCCCGCAGCCTCGAGGCACGCATCGTCGCAGCCCAGCAGGCCTGGGCGGGAGGCGAGTCGGTGCACGCCGAGGCGCTGCTGCGTCGTGGAGCCCGGACCCACCAGCAGTGGGTCGACGCCTTGCAACACCCGCACACCCAGAGCACCCACCGACAGGCGCCGGTGGCCCCCAAGCGCCTCTGGCGTATCGTCGAAGATCCCAAATCCGAGTCACTGGATCGAGCGGCTGCAGCGATTGCCTTGACTCCTGAGCTCGACGCCCAGGGCCGGGCACGCCTCGCCCGCTCCGCCGCCGCGACCGCAGCGCCACGATTGCGGATCGCCCTGGACGCCGTGGCCCAGAACGAAAGCGATGAGGCGCTGGCCGAAGCGCTCACCGAGCTCGAGGAAGAACAGGCGAAGCGTCAAGCCCTCCCCTAGGCGCCCTGGGGCCCAACCATTGGCGTCGTCGTGGCTGAGCGAATAGACGTTGGGGGTGCGGATCACGATGATTAGTCACGCCTGCCTGCTCATCGAGCTAGGGGGCAAGCAGGTGTTGACCGATCCCTGGATGACCGAGCCGATCTACTGGGGGCGGCTGTTTCACCGCTTCGGCTTGGGCATGCAGATTGAGCAGCTCCCACCGCTGGATCTCATCGTGGCCAGTCACGGGCACGATGATCACCTCGATCCCCAGACCCTGAGACAGCTCGACCCTAAGACACCGGTGGCGGTGCTCGACAGCGCCACCTCCAAGGTCCGCAAGCTCGGATTCTCAGAGATCCATCCCATGCAGCAAGGCCGGTCGTTGAAGCTCGGCGACTTGGTCGTTCACGGTTGCCACGGCAAGCACCCAGGGGGCCAGGTGACCTTCGTCTTGGAGGCTCCGGAAGGCACCATCTACTTTGCCGGTGACACAGCCTACGACGAGGGCTTGCGGCACGTCGGTCACGACTTCGGCCGCATCGACGTGGCCCTGCTCCCCGTCTCGGGCGGACGGCTGCTCTGCGGCCGCTACCACCTGCACATGAGCCCGGCAGAGAGCGCCGGCCTCGCTGGGGCCATCGGCGCGAGGGTCGCCATCCCGACGCACTACCACTTCGTCCTCCGCGGCGTGCCGGACTTTCTGGCCAAGCGCATGGACGTGGGTCACCAGGCCGCCGAGTTCGCCAGGCAGCTCGCGATGCTCAGCCCCACGGTGAAGGTTGCGGAGCTGGCGGTCGGCGAGAGCTTCGAGCGTCGAATGGAACCGTAGGGGTGCCTGGCCATGGCGAAAAAGCGTTCTCCAGAGCCTGATCCTCGAGCCAAGGATTGGTTCGCTGCCGCCTCGCGCCAGAACCGCGCACAGTTGGGCGCGCTCCTCGACGACGGCTTCGATGTCGATTACCGGGATCAACGAGGGCGCACCGCGCTGTTCTACGCCATTGCCCCCTATGGCGGTAATCCCGAGCTGGTGAAATGGCTCGTCGGCAAGGGTGCCGACGTGAACCTGCGAGACCCTGCTGGTGAGACCGCTCTCGACTTTGGCTGGGGCGGCGTTACCGCCGCCCTCGAAGCCAACATGATGACCTGGACCGGGGACCTGTTTCGCCAGCACGGCTACGTCGGGACACCCAAGTCAGCGGCCATCGCGCCACGCAAAGTCGCGAAGCGCAAGCTCTCCGACTTCTGGGGGAGCTGGGTCATCGACGGCGGCGATGACGACGGACAGCAGCTGCGAATCTCGAGCCGGCGCATCGACACTGACGTTCGCTCGCTCCGGCTAGTGGTCGACGAGGCCGTGCTGGACGAGCGGGGACGATTGAAGATCCACGGCGACCACGCGACTGAAGTGGTCCACGTGACCATCGTGATCACCGGAGCGGGCGCTGCCACCCTGCGATGGAGCGACGGAATCATGGGCCCACTGCCCGACATTCGACTCAAGCGCCGGTAGCCTCACCAATCAGGGTAGGTCTACATGGTGGCATGCAAGCAACAGTCCCACCCCACCATTGCCGTGCTACTTGCCCTTCACCCCATTGAATTGGTCATTCTCCCAGCCGACTGCCTGAGCATCGAGCTCGCCGTATCGGATCAGCACATGGGCGGCTCGGTGCGCGGTCAGTATCTTGACGAGTAGTCGATTCGAGAGGTTGGCATCCTTGGTGATGCTGGCGACCACGCGGCCATGGGGTACATCCAACAAACTGACGCTCCGCATGATCTCGCTGTAAGAAGCACCTCTTGCTTCGGCGCGCTGGGCGGTTGGCATGCACACACCCCGGCGGCGAGCAGCACAGCTTGGAGTCTCCATCAGCCGTTCACCGTTCGATCATAGCTCGGGGCTACGCTGAGTCCCTCACCAGGGAGATGATGATGGTTCAGAGAACCCGGTCGTGCTGGCATCTGTGCCCATCCGGCCAGACCTCCACCTTCCGATCCCGCTGCTTGCGACGAAGACCTCTGCCACTAGGCATCGAAGAGGCGGACAACGCTGCCCGCCAAAGGCTACCTGCGCCCACGATCTTTCCATCGGCGACGCCCCCCCGCTTCTCGCATGAGAGCCGATTCTGGCCATTCTGCCTGAGGCGAACTTGAGCGCTTGCACGGCCTCCTCGTCAGGCGCTACCTACCGGCCGGCTCCACCCTCGCTAGCCCGTTGCTCCAGACTCGCACTCGGCGACCACCTCCCATTTTGCGCACAAGAGGTGATCGGCCAATTCCGGCCGAGGCCAAATAGGGCGTTTGCAGTTGTGGATTCAATCGGTCAGCGCATCAGCTGGGTCATGTCGACGTGCGCCGGGACGTCGCTGGGCTGATGATAATGCCTCGGCGTGCCTAGACTCGCGTCCACCCAACCGACGCACTCCGCGTCGAAGCCGCGCTGACGTCTGCCCATTCGTCGGCTCTCGGCGCCCGTCATCCCCAGCGAAGCCGGGCGCTTCGCTGCTTGACTCGACGGCACGCTAGCCGTACTTGACGGCCTGTCGCGGGGGGCGCGAGATACGCAACGGATTGCTCCGAGCGCCACGACTCCGCGTCTTGCCGCCTTCTCCCACGACCGATGATCGGAGCCCACTCGATGTTTCGTACCCCTGCTTCGCTGGGACCTATCCCTGCTCTGGTCCGCACGGCCCTTCAGATTGGCCTGCTTGTCGTCATGGCGACGGTGAGCGCCGGGTGCGCGAAAAGGGTTCCTCTTCCTGACGTTCCGTTGACGCCAGCAGGTGAGAAGGCGAGCGGGCTGCGAATGCTCGTGGTCACGAGAAAGCCGGTGTCCGAGGAAACCGGGCGACAGTACGAAACTGAGCAGTGGTTCAAAGAGCTGGAAGCGCGTTTTCGCGAGGCCATGCTCAGCGCTGGATTTCGGGTCGTGGCCAAAGCGCCTTTCGATGTGAAGGCCACGCTCGTCGCCGACCGAATCGAGATCGCCGTTGACGCCGTCAAGGCGTTCACCAACCTGAGGGTCAAGTTAGAGGCAAGTGGCAAGTCGGCCGAGCTGATCGACGAGGTCAAGTATCACATCTCGGAGAATGCCGAGCTTGGCTATGGCGGGGACGACTGGATGCCGCGACCCGGCTCGGATGCCTTCTTCGCTCGGAAGATTGCCAACAAGATCATCAACTCGAGTCGTGTCATTGCTTTCTCCGAGAACGCGCCTCGAGGAGATGGCGGAGCGGAGACGAGGGGAGCGACTGCCCGCGGCGCGAAGGGTGCCCTGAGCCAAGGAGCGCCACAGCGCAACGCCTATGCCTTGATTGTTGGAATCGAGAAATACCGCGACGTGGAAGCCAAGGCGACGGGGGCGAGGGCAGATGCCGAGGGCTTTGCCGCGCTGGCCAAGCGCACCCTGGGCGCTCCGGAGGAGAATATTCGGCTGGCGCTCGGGAATCACGCCACCAAGGTCGACATCGAAAAGCACATCGACTGGCTGGTGGCGAACGTGCCCGACAAGGGCCGAATCTACTTTTACTTCAGTGGCCACGGGGCGCCAGACGCCTCCAAGGGCACACCCTATCTGCTGCCCTATGATGGCGATCCATCGGCCCTCGATCGGACGGCGCTGGTGCTTGCCCAGGTGCTCGATGCGCTCAATCGCAGCAAGGCCGCCGACACGGTCGCCTTCATCGACGCATGCTTCTCAGGCTCCGGTGGGCGCTCGGTGCTTCCCAAAGGGGCCCGGCCGCTGGTGCGCGTCAAGAAGTCGCGCAAAGTCGCGCGGGTGGCGCTATTCAGCGCTGTGAGCGACGCCCAGATTTCGGGGCCTAGCGCTGATGGGAAGAGCGGCCTATTCACCCATTACCTGATGAGAGGCCTGGGCAATGCGGCCGCCGACGTCGACGGGGACGGCCAGGTCACCCTCGACGAGCTTTCCACGTGGGTCACGCCGCGGGTGGAGCGCGAAGCGCGCAAACAGAACCGTAAGCAAAAGCCAAACCTCACGGCCCCGTCCGGAGGCACGAGCGCTGCCGTCGTCATCGCCCACGGCCTCGAGACCTCGGACTAGGGGCGTGCCAGAATCACCGCGAGCAGGGGTCGATATGAACCGCTTCAGGCTACCGGACGACCCTCGATCCATGGTCCGACGCGTCGTAGCGTGGTGCTCACTGGCGGCCCTCTGCACCGCGGCCTGCAGCGCATCCGGTCCAGTCGTTGACGTGCCGGATGAGCCCTTCGAGCCAGCGACGCGGACCGATCAGAATCACCTGCTGCTATTTCCTGTAGGCAACGCGGAGGGTCTGTTAGGCCGGGCGGTGCAACGCACCGAGGACGGCCGCTGGACCATGGCCGATGCGCGCGCGCCGGGTTGTGAGGTCAAGGTCACCCGCACCCAGGCTGCCTATGAGGTCGAGCGCAGCGTCGACGTCAGCAGTCTCACCACCCTGTCGGTGGGCTTCGCCAAGCTAGTGGGCATCGAAGCTCGCTACGGCGCCGCCGACAAGGTCGACATCCAAATCAGCAACACCGAGATACTCAAGGCCGACACGCGGGGAAACTGTGGCGAGGTGGTCGTCGACACCGTGTTCGTGGGCCGCGGCAAGCGCAGCTTGGTGCGCTCGAGACAGGCCGGTGGCGGCGTCAGCGGGACCATCAACCAGATCACGCCCAGCCTCGAGCACGAGGCCAAAGCGGAAGTGCTCGATACCCTGACCTGGTCTACCGATCAGGCCTACGGCTTCACCTTCAAGGAGCTGGCTGGCGAGCAGCCGCTGACGGTCAAGACCAAGATCGACAGTGAGCTCACCGAGGGAGACGTCATCGAGTTAGGCTTCGAGACGAGCCGTTCGGCCTGGCTGGTCGTCTACTTCCTCGAACAGAGTGGCAAGGGCGTGGTGTTGTGGCCATCTTCGGAAGAGCCTGAGCCGACCTCCTCGCCGGGCGC
>JAUVCD010000208.1 GCA_030590865.1 Myxococcales bacterium
GACACCGCCGGCAATTGGAGCGTGCCCCTCGCCCTGGTCAAGGACAAGAAAGCCATCGAAGCGGCGATTCGCGCGGTGAGCCCCGGGGGCGGCGGGATCTATGTGGATGTGGCGCTGCAAGAGGCCTATGCAGCGCTCGGACGAGCACCGGTCAACCTCAAACACGTGCTGCTCTTCGCAGACGGTGGCGACGCTGAGAGGATCACGCCGGCGGTGCAGGCCTCGGTAGCGAACGCCTTACACCACGGCATCACCACCAGCTGCATTGCCCTCGGTCGGGGCGGTGATGTGGCAGCCCTCGAGGAGATGTCCAAGCGCGGTGGCGGCCGGTTCTACATCGTGGAAGACGCCACCAGGCTGCCCGCCATCTTCGCCCAGGAGACCATCCTGGCGTCACGGTCAGCGGTCGTGGAAGAGACCTTCGAGGTGGCGACGGCGGCCACCACGGCCATCACCAAGGGCATCGACTTTGGCGAGGCGCCAGCGCTGGAAGGCTATGTCGTTACCATTCCGAAGGGCCGCAGCACCGTGCTGCTGACCGGCCCGGACAAGGATCCCATCCTCGCGGTGTGGTCGGCCGGGATCGGTCGATCGGCCGCCTTCACCAGCGATCTCAAGGACCGCTGGGGTAGCGCCTGGACCCACTGGCCCGGCGCCGCCCGCATGGTCGCCCAAGCAGCCCGCGACGTCAGTCGCAGCGCCGACGACAGCCGCGTGCGTCTCGAGGCCGATACGGCAGGCGGCCAGCTTCACCTGCGTGCCGTGGTGGTCGATGACGATGGCCGGATGCAGACCTTTCGCCGACTGCAGGTCGCGGTGCGAGGTCCCGATGGCTTCGCCCGCGATGTAGCCCTCGAGGCCGCCGGCGCGGGCACCTACACCGCCACCGTGGCCTTGTCTCGTCCTGGTGCCTACATCGCAGTGGCCCGCGATGAGGTCTCGGGCAAGCCCGTGGCGACCACGGGCGCGGCCTTGACCGCCGGCGAAGAGCTGCGGCCCACAGGCAGCGACATCGCGCTGCTCAGTCGTATCGCCGAGCTCACCGGCGGCAAGCAGCGAGACACTTTGGCCGGCATCTTCCGCGATCGCGCTGCCCGCCGCTTCGCCTATCGGGACATCACCGCCCAGCTCATCATGGTGGCCGCCTTCGCGCTTCTGCTCGCGGTCGCAGCCCGCCGCCTATCCATCCCCCCAAGGGCCTACAACTGGGTCGGCCGGGCGGCCCGCTGGCGTCCCTGGGCACGGCGACCGGAAGGTCCACCAGCGCCTGGCGGTGCCAGCGCCCAGGCCACTCTCGAGTCGCTCATGAAGAGCAAGCAGGAGAGCGCAGAGCAACGCCGCCAACAGGTCGCGGAGACGGGTATGCCGGCGCCGGGGCAGGTCCCGATCGGTGCACCACCGGTCGCTGGGGTCGGCGGGCTCGGAGCGCCAACCGAGCCCACCGAGGGCCCAGGTGGAAGCGCTGCGCCCAGCGGAGCCGAGCAGCTAGCAGCACAACGCCAGGCCCAGGCAGGACAGAGCTGGGGCTCCGCTCTGCCTGGCGCAGCGCCGCCGGCGTGGCAACCGCCGGCGACGGCAGCGGCAAGCTCGTCCCCGGCCGGGCCTCGGCGACAGCCACGGGCCGCCGCCGCTCCAGTGACACGCCCCGGGCGACAGCCGGCACAACCATCGCCAGCTGGAGCGCGAGATGGGGGGCCGCCCTCGAGCCGAAAGCTCACCGCCGCGGAGATCTTGTTGGAGCGACGCAAGAGGAAGCGGCGCTGAGAGCGCGCTATACTCGCCAGGTAGGGCTCGAACCGCAGCGCTGATGGCAGCTCGAACGTTTCCCCATGAGTAGACTGGCATTTCCCCTTTCTGTAGTGGCCCTGGCCGCCTTGCCGCTCGTGGCCTGGGCATCAGGGTGTGACAGCGCCAGCGAGACTCAGCCGGGCACCAACGTCACCCCTGATCAGGATGCCGGCGACGCCGCGCCGGACACCGGCAGCGGCGGCTTTGGTGCCGGCGGCGACCATACGGGCGGCAGCGCCGCCGGTGACGCTGGCGGCAATGGTGGAAGCAGTGGCGGAGGGGCCGGCGGCAGTCCTCTGGCCGGTTGCATCACAGGCGGATTCACCGCCTTCCACGGCAACTTCCACGCCCATACCAGCTATTCGGACGGCGTCGACGAACCAGAGGACGCCTTCGCCCACGCCCGCGACGTGGCGGGGCTGGACATCATGGTGGTGACCGATCACCTGGAGCAGCTCTACCTGCTCCCGCCGGTGAATCGCTGGGGCCTATGCAAGGATCAGGCAGATGCAGCCAACCAGCCAACGGTCTTCATCGCCGAGTGCGGCTACGAATACGGGTCGGGCTTCATCCTGCCGCTCTTCCAGTCGACAGGACACAACAACGTCTTCTTCCCCGACTCGTTGTTTCCTGCCGTCCAAACCGACTTTCACGACTTCTATGCCTCCCTGACCGGCTGCGCGCCTTGCGTCGGTCAGTTCAACCATCCAGGGGACGAGCCCACGCAAACCTGGAACAACTTCGACTATGACGCCGCAGTCGACGACCGCATGACCTTGTTCGAGCTGAGCGGCAGCAATCAAGCCTGGGATTTGTACTTCCAAGCCCTCGACGCTGGCTGGCACATTTCGCCGATGCTCAACCAGGACAACCACAGCGCCAACTGGGGCACGGCCAATGACGATCGCAGCGGCGTCTTCCTGACCGATCTGTCACGCACCGCCTTGCGCCAGGCCATGTTGGACCGGCGTACCTTTTCGAGTGAGGACCGCAACGCCGCGGTGCGAACCATGGCCAATGGGTCGTGTTGGATGGGCTCGGTCCTCTCAGGCGGCACCACGGTCGGCCTGACGGTGCTCGCCGAGGACCCGGACTCCAACGACGGTTTCGACACCATCAACCTCTTCGGCCCGGGCAAGACCTTGCTCGACAGCTACGCCTGCAATGGAGCGACGCCCTGCCAGGCCTCCTTCACCATTACGACCGCCACGAGCACTTACGCGGTCGCACGGGCCCACCAGACTGATGGCGATCTGCTGGTCGCAGCTCCCATTTGGCTGACGCCTTAGGGCGAAGTTTCGCCATTTCGCGGTCGACGCCGAGTTCGAGTTCGCCTACTCGCTCTCGTCCGGATAATCGTATCGAACGTAAATCGCCACGTCGGCCGCAAAGGCATGTTTGATCGGGCAACGCTCAGCCGCCCGCTCCAACCGCTTGCGGTCCTCGGCCGGGTAGCTCTGAGGCATGGTGATGGTGACGTGAATCGCCTCGTAACGCAGCACCGAGTGCCCGGTCGCCTGCACGCGCACCGCGGCTCGAGCTCCCTTGATGTCCAAGGGGTCGTCACCCATGGCCAGGGTTCCCATCGACATCAGCATGCACCCGCCGATCGCCGCCTCAACGAGGTTGTCAGGAGACAACTCGTTTCCCTCGCCCGTGGTGGGGCAGGTCATGGCGACGGTCTTGCCAGGCGGCGTCGCCAGGGCCATGCAATGTTGAAGTGCGTCGTAGGTCGTGACGGTACTGCCCATCTAAGGCTCCTTTACGAGAACGCTACCATGATGGTGCTCCCACCGGGGCTAGGCACGCAGCGGCGTGCAACCCAGTCATCACCGCCACCTATGATGCAGCCTGACGACGACCCACGAAGAGCACGTGCGCCTGCCCGTAGCGACTCCCCACGCGCCGGCCGCTCCGTGGCGCCACGGATACGACCTCAGTCGCGAAACCGGCTTCTTGCATACGGCCCGCAAAGAGATCGTCCTGCCCGACCGACCACACCACCAGCATGCCGCCCGGGCGGATCGCCTGGTAGAGCCCATCGAGACCAGCAGCGGCATAGAGCCACCAGTTGCCCACGACAGTCATCGGAACGGGACCGTTGTCTACATCGAGCAGGACCGCATCAAAAGCTTCGGCCGGCCCGATCGCCTTGATCAGCTCGGTAACGTCACCGATCTCGAGGGTCACCCGGGGGTCGTCGGTTGGATGATCGGCCACTGGCCCCAAGGGGCCACGATGCCATTTTGCGATGGCTTCAATCAGCTCGATGCAGACCACCTCGGCGGTTGGGGGAAGCCTGTCGAGCGTGGCTCGGAGGGTGAAGCCGAGCCCGAGCCCGGCCACGAGCACCCGGGGGCGCTCGTGGGTCTGTAGCGGCGGGCAGGCCACTTCGGCCATGGCTCGCTCCGAGCCGTGCTTGCGGCTCGCCATCAGGACCCGGTCGTCAGAGGTGATCACGAATCCCGCCGCGTCACGAATGAGGGTTATTTCCCCACCGTCGGGCGTGGTCGCCGTTGCGATGGTGTCGCCTGGAATCACGGAGCCAACCTAGCAAGCTCCTGGCTCAAGGCCCTAATGATCATGGCCTGAGCACCTGACAGGCGGACTGCCCCTTGCGGGCAGTCCCACAATAGCGCTAGTTTTCTTAACAGTGGCTCAATCAGTGCTGTGGACCAGGCTCAACCTCACCAAGACCGCCCCGGTGGCTCTCCTGACCGCCGGGGTGTTGTGGCTGTCCGGTTGCGGCCAGGATCCCTTGGCCGGCGAGTGGCGCACCAAGAGGCTGGCTTGCGACAAGCGCGGCGAGATGATCCTGGACACCGACTGGGTGGGGTCGGCGGAGCTCCCCATCGATTGCGATCTGACCTGCGAGATCGATTGCGATGCCTACGAGGCTGGGGAAGATCGCTACGAGATGAGGGTCAAGATCCAGACCGACAGCATCTGCCATGTCGAAGGCGGCGGGACCAAGGCCACCTACGACTGCAAGCTCGAAGACGAGGGCTCGACGCTGAACTGCGGCAATTTCAACACCTGGTACTGGCAGAACGAATAGCCCGTCTCGACGGGACCGCTCGACGACCCGAGGCTGGGTATCCAGCTGGGCATCCAGCTGGGCATCCGGCCGGCCATCCCAAGTTGGGACCGGACGCACAACGGTGGAGCGCTGCGCTATGCTCGGAGCGCCATGTCATACGACCTCAAGCCCATGAAGGCGCCGCGGGCCGCCGGCGGCGCGCTGCGAGCCTTGGTTGCGGTGCTCGAAAACCCGGCAACCGGTGCTCTGCTGGCGGACAAGCTGCTCGGCGACTCGGGAGTCACCGGGCTTCGTGCGCTAGCCACCGAGGGCCCACCCAGCAGCCGGCCACCGGTCTTCGACCACGGCCAGCCGCTCGCCCCGCTCGATGGTCCTGCTAGGGACCTCGAGGCACTGGTCGGCACGCTGCCGCAACCGCCGAGTACTGACGGCCAGCCCGAAAGCTCCAGCGCCTTCGTGCGCGCCTACCAAGAGGGCCGCACCACACCGCTGGACATCGCCGAGCGGGCGATCGCCATCATCCGCCAGAGCGACGAGCGTGAGCCGCCCATGCGGGTGCTCATCGCGCACCATCGCGACGATCTATTGGCTCAGGCGCGAGCTTCGGCGGAGCGGTACCAGGCCGGGGCCCCCCTGGGGCCACTGGACGGCGTTCCGGTGGCGGTCAAGGACGAGCTCGACCAGGCACCCTACCCCACCACCGTGGGTACCCGCTTTCTCGGCCAAGCCCCCGCCGCCGCAGACGCTGAGGTAGTGGCGCGCCTTCGGTCGGCCGGGGCGTTGCTCGTCGGCAAAGCAAACATGCACGAGATCGGCATCGGAGTGACCGGTCTCAACCCCCACCACGGCGCCGCGCGCAACCCCTACGATCCAACCTGCGCAACCGGCGGCTCGTCGAGCGGCTCGGCAGCGGCGGTTGCCATGGGCCTGTGCCCCATCGCGGTCGGTGCCGATGGCGGCGGCTCGATCCGCATTCCGGCCGCCCTCTGCGGTCAGGTTGGCCTCAAGGCGACCTTTGGTCGGATCAGCGAACACGGCGCAGCCGAGCTGTGTTGGAGCGTGGCCCACGTGGGTCCCATCGCCGCGACCGTCGCAGACACAGCGCTGGCCTACGCGGTGATGGCAGGTCCCGATCCAAAGGACGCCACCAGCCAGCTGCAGCCTGAGCCCGAGCTGGCGGGCATCGACCAAGTCGATCTGAGCGGAACCCGTTTGGGGATCTACCGCCCCTGGTTCGAGGACGCCGAGCCGGCAGTGGTCGAACGGTGCTACCAAGCCGTGGATCGCCTGACCGACGCAGGCGCCGAGCTTTGCGACGTGACCATCGACGAGCTCGAGGTCGCTCGAGTGGCCCACATGATCACCATCGTCAGTGAGATGACCACCGCCCACCTCGCTCATTACCGCAACCACCGCCGCGACTATGGCCTCGACACCCGCATCAGCTTGGCCCTCGGTCGGCGGCTGCAGGCCTACGACTACGTCCAGGCCCAACGGCACCGGGCACGGGTCTGGCGCAATTTCGCCAAGGTACTCGATAAGGTCGACGCCATCGTGACACCCACCACCGGGCGAACGGCACCTGAGCTACCTGAAGATGCCCTTCGCACCGGCGAATCCAATCTCGAGGTCCTCGGCGAGATCATGCGCTTCGCCGCAGCCGCCAACTTGACCGGCCTGCCTGCCATCACGGTGCCGGTAGGCTACGACGAAGGGGCACGACCGGTGGGCCTGCAGCTGATGGGCCGTGCCTGGCAAGAGCACTTGCTGCTACGGCTGGCTGCGGTGGTCGAACAGTCGGCACCGCGGCGCGAGCCTTCGGTGTGCTACCGCTACCTGTCCGACCGCGCACAATAGCCGCTGACGGCTAGCCGCTTAGAGCGGACCGCCCAGGGTGACCACCGAGCGCTGACCGATGGCAGCGCTCACACCCGCTCGCCGATCCGCACGAGCATCCCCTGGCCATGATCAGCGGCCGCGGCGAAGTGATCCGCCAGCATCCGGAGCTTGGAATAAAGGTAGGCGCCCCGATTGCCCCAGCCCCCGGTACGGGCCGCTGGCAGGGAGTCCTGAGTGTCCTCGGGATCCACCTTGTAGCGAGACTTGAACTCCCGCCGACGCATGGTGGTTAGCTCTTCGGCCATCTCTACGACCCGCTCTGGCTCGATGTAGCTCCAGGCAGCGCGCTCGTCAGTGCTCGGCATGGGCTGATCGCCGACCGTTGGACCATGGTCGGGCAGGGCCACGCCGCCATCGAGAAACACCCCCAGCTCTTCCCACGATCGACCCAGATCGATGCCCCGACCGTCTCTGATAGCCACTCGGGGATCGTATTTGGGCAAGATCTCCGGATCGTCACGCAGCCGGAGGATCTCCTCCCGTTCCATCCGAATGTAAATGCCGATGATCTGCTTCAACAGCCCGGCTCCCACACCCCCCAGACGCTAGTTTACCAAGAACGGTACCGACATTGTGGGGAAACGTCCCCCCTGGCGACCGATGCCCCAATGCTGGGTCAGCGGTAGTCGATGTCCAGGACCTCGAGCTCAATCTCCCCGGCCGGTCGCTTCACCGTCACAAAATCGCCGACCTTTCGCTTGAGCAGCGAGAGGCCAAGCGGTGACCGCCAACTGATTCTACCCTCCTTGGGCTCAGTCTCGTCCTCGCCCACCAGCTGGTACCGCTTGCGCTCCCCCGCCTCGTCGACCACCTCGACGGTAGCGCCGAAAAACACCGCCCCGTCGCGCTGCTGCTTCGGATCGACCAAGACGACTCGATTGAGCCGCTTCTGCAAGAAGCGAAGGCGCCGGTCGATCTCCCGCAGCCGCGCCTTGCCGTATTTGTATTCGGCGTTGTCCGATCGATCGCCGTGGGCCGCAGCGGTGGCCACGTCGTCCACCGTCTTGGGTCGCTCGACCTTCATGAGCTGGTTGAGCTCGTCGGTCAGCTTCTGCGCGCCGGCCGGGGTGATGTAGTTGGGTGCCGACACTGGGCAGCTAGGATGCTGGCGGGCAGTTTTGGTGGTTAGGGCTGGCGGTGTCACAGGTAGGCGGACCGGTGCCGTAGATGCAGGTGCCGCAGGTGGCCGCACCCGTGCCGAGCGCAATCTCACTGCAGCTCGCGTCGCCCACGGTGGTGTTGTTGCACAGCTCCCCAAGGGGATTGCACCACACACAGTTGTCCGCAGGATTGTAGCCCTCGAGCTGCTGGCATAGCGACTCGATCTCCGTCTGGGTGTAGGCGGTCGACACGCATTTGTCCTTGGGATCACATTTGTCCTCGGTGCACATGTTGCCGTCATCGCAGCTCATCCCGCCGCTCGGATTGTTGCATTGTCCGTCGCTGCAGCTGTCGGCGGTGCAGATGTTGGCATCCCCGCAGCTGTTGCCGCACGAGCCACAGTGGCTCACGTGGTCGTCGAGCACCACGCAGGCGCCGTCACAATCAGTGAAGCTCGGATCGCAAGAGCTCACGCAACTGGCCGTCTGCCCGTCGCCCTGACAGACCAGGCCCGAGCCGCAGGCGTTACCGCAGGCGCCACAGTGTTTCGAATCGCTCAGGATGTCGATACAGGCACCGTTGCAGTCTTCCATCCCACCGGTGCAGGCGCCCTGGCACGAACCGAGACTGCAGACATCGTCGCAGACGTTGCCACACTCGCCACAATTGGATGGGTCCGAGTTGGTATCCACGCACGAGCTGCCGCACTGGGTTTGACCGGTGGGACAGCCGGAGGATGAACAGGCGCCATTGGCGCAAACGGTGCCGCCGCCGCAGACCGTGCCGCAAGAGCCACAGTTGGCGGCGTCGGTGTTCAAGTCGACACAAGCGCCAGCGCACTCCGCGAGCCCCGGGGCGCACTGGTCGGTACAGGCCCCCAGCGAGCAGAGCGGCTCGGCACCTGAGCACAGCGGCTCGGCGTCACAGTCGGCACAGGCGCCGCAATGGGTCGGATCAGAATCGGTATCGACACAGGCGCCGCAGCACTGGGCCAAACCATCGGCACACTCAGAGGCGCAAGAGCCGACTGAGCAGAGTTCTGCGGGCGAGCAGGTGTTGTCGCACTGGCCGCAGTTCAGCAAGTCAGTCGCCAGGTTCACACAGCCGCCGTTACACTCGGTGGGGGTCGCGCTCTCTAGATCGCAGGCGTCAGCACAGACACCCTGGCTACAGACCTGCCCTTCGGTGCAGACTGCCGCGCAGCCGCCACAATTCAGTGGGTCGGTGTCGGTATTGACGCAGCCGAAGGTCTCGGGACACTGGGTCGGGAGGGCGGCAGGGCAGGCGCCCACGCATTGGCCCGCCGCGCAAACCAGATTGTCGGCGCACTGGTTGACGCAAGAGCCACAATAATCGGCGTCGGCGTTCAAACTCACACACTGGCCATCGCAGAGGGTCTGGCCGTTCTGGCAGGCGCCGGTCGAGCCGCCCGAGCCGCCGTCGCCGCTCCCGCCGCCGCTGCCGGCGCAGGCTGTCTCCAAAGACTCCATGGCGGCCGAACAGGCGTCATCGTCCGCCTGGTTGACGATTTCACGGCACTGGCGCACGGCATCCGGGTCGGAGCACTGGCCGCACATGGCCCAAAGGTCGTTGCAGGGCTTCGCACAGCCGGGCATGACCACAGCGACGAGGACAGCGGGAGATAAGAGGAACGCAAGGAGAGCTAGCTTCTTCGTCATGACATTAACCGGGGGGGGGCCGGCGCAGTCGTCGCCGGCGCCTGATCTTCTCACGGGCCTGCGAGGACCGCAAAAAACACCGATCCGGCCGGGCTGAGGGGCGCCGTCCGGCGCTTGGCGACGACGTCCACCAAGACGACTACTCGAGCTCTTCGGCGAGCTTGCGGGCGTCTTTCAGCAGCTCCAATCGGTCCTTCATGCTGGCGAGCTGCTGCTGAGTCTCAGCAACGACCTCGGCGGGGGCCCGCTGGGTGAACCCCTTGGCCGCGAGCTTCTTTTCCAGCGCCGCGGTATTCTTTTCCGTCTTCTTGATCTCCCGCTCAATCCGCGCCTTCTCGTTGGCCGCCTCGACGATGCCACGGAGCATCACCAGCACTTCTACGTCAGCCGCCGAAGTCACCGCTGCCCCTTTGGGCCGCTCGGCACCGCTGGGCTCGATGACGAGTGTTTCGGTCTTGACCAGCGTCTCGATGGCCTGCCGCTCCGCAGCGAGCAGCTCGCGCAGGGCCTCGTCGCCCGAGCGCAGCGCTAACGGCACTCGCGCCCCAGGGTGCACCTCCCGTTCGCTTCGAACGGTCCGGGCAGCGGTGACCACCGCTTGGATGACCGCCATCTCCCGAACAGCTGCAGCGTCCTCGCGACCGGCACTGGCTGGAGACAGGGTCGCCAGGGCGACGGACACCGGGCTGCCCGCCGGCTTCGGCAAGCGCTGCCACAGCTCCTCGGTGATGAAGGGCATGAAGGGGTGGATGGCCCGGATCGAGCACTCGAGCACATAAGCGAAGGTGTCGCGGGTTTCGTGTCGTTGCTCGAGGGCCTCGTCCCCCTCGTCGGTGAGGATGGGCTTGCAGAGCTCGAGGTACCAGTCGCAGAGGTCGCCCCAGAAGAAGTGGTAGAGCGCCCCAGTCGAGTCATCGAAGCGAAACTCGTCGATGCCCTTGTTCATGGTGGCCAAAGCCGCGCCAAGCCGCGCCAGAATCCACCGGTTGAGGCGCAACTTGGGCGCCGGCGGCTCGGGTCCCACCTCGGCACCGTCCAAATAGGGCAGCGCAAAGCGGACGGCGTTCCAGATCTTGTTACAGAAGTGACGAAAGCCCTGAATCTTCTTCGGCGACAGGGGAATGCGCTTGCTCTGAGAGGAGTAGCTGGCGAAGGTCCAACGCAACGCGTCGGTGCCATAGGCCTCGAAGCCCTGCCCCATCTTCGACGTCGATGGATAGGCCTTGGTGAACTTGCGTCGCGCCTCTTCCAGCGGGGCGCCAGGCAGCGCCTTGCGCACCACCGTTTCGAAATCCGCACCATTGACGATATCGAGGGGATCGATGACGTTGCCGACGACCTTGCTCATCTTCTTCCCCGTCTCGTCGACGACCAGGGAATGAAGCAGGATGCGCTTGAAGGGCGGCTCGCCCATGAAGTGGATGCCCATCATCATCATCCGCGCCACCCAGAAGAACAGGATGTCGTAGCCTGTCTCCAAGTCACTGGCCGGGTAGAAACGACGCAGCTTGAGCGAATCTTCAGGCCAGCCCTGGGTTCCGAAAGGCCACAGCGCGCTGGAGAACCACGTGTCGAGCACGTCTTCTTCTTGCCTGATGTTCTTCGAACCGCACTTCTCACAACCCTCGACACTCTCGGCGTTGACCACCGTGAGGTGCTCGCAATCGTCGCAGTACCACACTGGAATGCGGTGGCCCCACCACAGCTGGCGGGAGATGCACCAGTCGAGGATGTTGGTCATCCAATGCTCGTAGGTCTTGGTCCACTCTTCGGGGATGATGACCGTCTTGCCGTCCCGCACCGCTTGCATCGCGGGCTCGGCGAGCGGCTTGGTCTTGACGAACCACTGGAGGGACAGCATGGGCTCGACGATCGAGGCGGTGCGGTCGCTACGGGGAATCATGAGACGGTGGTTCTTCGAGCCTTTGGCCAGCCCCTTGTCCTTCAGCGCCCGTTTGACGGCCTTGCGCGCTTCGAACCGATCCTGGCCCTCGAAGGGCCCACCGTTGTCGTTGATCGTCCCATCTGGGTTGAGGATGTTGATGAGCTCGAGATCGTGGCGCTGCCCTGTCTCGAAATCGTTGTGGTCGTGGGCCGGTGTGACCTTGACCGCACCGGTCCCAAACTTGGGATCCACCAGGATGGCGTCGGTGATGATGGGGATCTTCCGATCGACGAAGGGGTGGTCGACCGACTTTCCATGGAGGCCCTGGTAGCGCGGGTCGTCGGGGTGGACCGCCACCGCCGTATCCCCCAGCATCGTCTCGGGGCGGGTCGTGGCCACGACGATCTCACCACCACCGTCCTCGGCAGCAATGGGATAGGCGAACTCGAAGAGCTCACCGTTCTCCTCCTCGTTGTTGACCTCCAGGTTGCTGAGCACGGTGTGAGCGACACAGTCCCAATAGATCAGCCGCTCGGCCCGGTAGATGAGGCCCTCGTGGTAGAGCCGCACGAAAGCTTCGCGCACCGCCCGACAGTAGGTGGGATCCATGGTGAAGCAGGAGCGGTCCCAATCGGCGCTCAGCCCCAGGACCTTCTGCTGCTCGACGATCCGGCCGCCGCATTCGCGCTTCCACTCCCAGACCCGCTCGAGGAATTTTTCCCGGCCGATGTCGTGGCGGGAGATTCCCTCCCGGCGCAGCTGCCGCTCCACCACGACCTGGGTCGCTATTCCGGCGTGATCGGTGCCCGGTTGGTAGAGGGTGTTGTAGTCCCGCATGCGATGGGCACGGACGAGCACGTCCTCGAGAGTGCACATCATGGCGTGGCCCATGTGCAGCGACCCGGTCACATTGGGCAGCGGCATGGGCAAGACGTAGGTCGGCCGATCGTCGTCTGGCTCGACGCTCGGGCGGAACACGCCATGCTCTACCCAGTGAGCGTACCACCGCGCCTCGACCGTCTGCGGCTCGAATCCTTTGGAAAGCTCGTCAACCATAGCGGCGGGACGCTGCCGCGTTCGACGGTCCGCCGCAAGGCTCGGGACGAGCGATCTGCGCGTGCCGCTATTCTTTCGTCAGCCGGGCGATTTCTTCCTTGATCATCGTCTCGGCCAGTGTCGGCACAACTTCCCACACCACCTGCTCGAGCACCTCGTGGGAAAGGGCGAGCACGCCCTCGACCTGTGGCTTGGTGAGGCCGAGCGCGGTGAGCTTGGTCTCCAGATCCGCAGCGGCCTCGGCTGGGATGGCAGCCGTTGGCTGAGCCGCCGGGACCGTTTGCACCGTTGACTCTGCCGGCACGGGTTGCGGCGTCGGCGGGTCTTCGATGACCTCCGGCGCCATAACCGGCGCTGCCGGGGGCGTCACGGCGACTTCAGCCGGCTGAGGCGTCGGAGCTGGTAGTACGGGCTCACCAGGCTGTGAGCCACGGCCAGGAGTCACTGGTGGCACCTTCGGCCTCGCTCCGAAGGCCATCGTCGGCTGTCCCGTACCCCGCCGTTGCGGCTCAGCGCCGGGCTGCGCGACCCCAGGGGTGGTCTTCTTCACGCTGCTGGGCATCGCGAAGGGTACCGGTCGACGTCCGCCGCCCGCTGGCTGCCCCTTCGGCCCGGCCGGTACGATAGGCGCCATAGCCGGCGTGGGCCGCCGACGCCGAGGCGCCGGAATCTTCGGGCTCGCCGCCGCTCGCTCGGCCGGCGCGGCAAGCCGCTGGGCCGCCGGTGCCGGAGCACCGATCTGAGTCTCGGCGATCGGAGGAGCCACTGGCGTAGCCACCGCCGTCGGCCCCGCCTCGAGCAGCTGTCGAGCTCGGTCCTGAAGCAGCTGGGTATCGAAGGGCTTATCGATGTGGTCATCCGCCTGGGCACCCTTCGCGGGATCGAAGGGGTGCTGCTTGGATGACAACATGAGCACCGGTACAGCAGGTGCCGCCAGCTTGATGGTG
>JAUVCD010000086.1 GCA_030590865.1 Myxococcales bacterium
CCACAGCGCCTCGGACCAGCCAAAGGGGGCCCGCGGCACGAGCGCGGCCAGCTGCGCAGGGACGAAGTGGAACAGCGAGTCGAGCCACTTGACCTCGCCGATTACCTCGTGGGCGACGAAGCCCAAGGCGACCATCACGAAGGCGGCTTCGTAGGGTTTGAGCAGCGTTTTGCGGCGCACCGGCGCGTCGGGTGAGACGAGCCCCACACCCATGTTGTCGTAAGGGCAGACCTTGGCGCACTGTAGGCAGAGCACGCAGCCGTCGGACGCATCGCGGTGAAATGGGCGCAGCAGCGATGGGCAGCTCCGCTTGTCGAAGCGATGGCGGTTCTCGTCTCGAATGCAGTCCTTGGTCGGGCAGCTCTCGCACACGTCCGGGTCGCGGGCTTCGAGCTGCAACGGCGTGTAACGGCCGTAGACCGAGAGCAGCGCACCAGCCGGGCAGAACGCCCGACAGAACGACCGAGGCTGTCGGAAGGCCATGCCTGTCAGCAGTGCGCTGCCGAGCAGCACCAGCAGCAGGATGGCCGTGTAGTGAGGCACCCGATGCAGCGAGACGCCGGCAACGAGCAGCTGCAGTGCCAGATACACCACCACGATCATCCATCCTGCTCGCAGCAGCTTGCCGAGCGTGGCGCGGGGCCATCCCGCTTTGCGGGCGATGACGTTGCCGACACGGTTGACCAACTCCAAGGGGCAGATCGTGCACCAGGCCCGCCCGAAGGCTAGCGTCACGGCGATCATGCCCGGCCACCACATGCCCCACACCACGAGCGTCGTGAGGTTGGTCTTACGATAGGTCATCAGCTCAGCGGCGCTCATGCCTGGGCCGAGCCCGAGCCCGTTGAACGTCAGCAGGCCGAGCACGACGAGCATGCCGACTTGCAGGACCACCGGGAACCAAGGTGACAGCACGACCGCGCGAATGGGCCGGGGCGCGATGAAGTCGATTAGAACTCCAGGTGATTTCATCGCTCAATTTAGTACGGCAGCTCGCCCTTGGTGAGCTTCGTGACGATGGCGTCGTGCCGTTTGATGATCCTGTCGAGCCCCGGCATCTTGTAGCGATCAGCGTACCAAAGCTCGGCGCGATATCGCTCCTGGCCACCTTGGGCGACAGCGAGCACGACCGGGGTGTCGCCGGGGCTCCGCGGCGGGCCGGGGGTGCGGAGCGTCGTGAAGCCGGCTGCAGCTAGCTCTGGGCCGAGCGCCGCTAGCTCAGCCGTGTCGAGCTTTCCGGTGAAGCTCTGCTCCTTCCCGGACGCGCGATTGCTCACCGTCACGCTTCCGTCGCCGCGGATCGAGAGCTCGACTAGCCCCTTGCCGAAGTGCTCGGTCCCGGTGGTCACGCTGATGGTCACGTCGTGGTGCTCGTTCAGGCCCCGAACTAGCTGCTCGATCGCTGTCTCCTTTGGCTTTGGCGACGTCGAATCGGTCCTGCTCTGGGCGCTCCCCCCAACGGGTTGCTTGATCGCTGTGCCCTCCGGCTCCTGCACTTGTGGGTCCCGACAGGCGAGCGCCGCCAGGATCAGATAGGCCACGCAGAGCGCCATCACCATCCTCACCATGGTGTGCCCGTCGCTTCCTGGCTTCGTCTCGTTCATTCCTGAACCCCCAACTCGGGCTCCACAATAGGCTCAGTGGAGCCGGCTGTCTCACCCAAGTGGAGCTCTTGCCCCGAGTCGGCCGTTGCGATGACTAGCCGCATAGCAGGAATTCGAGCAAGGTTCGCCAATGTCCGTGAGAGCTCTTGGCCCAGTCATTCTGCTCGGGGCGACCATCCTCGGTGTGACCGCAACGGCACGGGCGATACCGGTCTGTCCACCAGGCTGGCACGCTGAGAACCCCAATCCATCGGAACCTGGTGGGATCTGCGTGGCGAACAGCCAACCTACTCCGCCGCCTGCCCCGTCGATGAGCGCTACCGGGCCTGACGGGTCGAGATCCTCCTCAGCTGGCGACCCTGCTCCAAGGGCGTCCAACACAGCCTTAGTGCCATCGTCGGCATCACCCAAGGCGTCACCCAAAGCATCACCTGCGGCGTCACCCAAGGCGTCATCCGTGGCTCCTCCGCCGGATGGAGAGGGCAGCGATAGCCCTAGCGGCGAGTCCTCTGGTTGCCAGGGATGTTGGGTTGGCGTCGGCACGTCCGAGCATCCCTGGGAGCTGGCTGCGCTCATGCTGCTAGGCGCCTGGTTCGCTCGGCGACGCCGTTGACGTGAGCGAGATACTCACGCTCTGCGGTGCCTAGATACCTCTCCCAGGTCGCATCCCCAGCCAGCCAGGTGGCGTCACTCGTTCGGTTGGCCTGGCGTCGATACCGCCTGGGTCCAGTCGTGGGCCGCGTCGTCGGTGTCGATGCCGTTGGGGAGTCGCGCGAGCGAGCCTTCGCCCTGGTCCGATAGCTGGAGGAGGGTTCCCTCGACGAAGCTGAATAGCCCCACGCCGACGATCTCGCCTGCGTCGATCGCTCCTTCATAAGACAGCGCGTCGATGATCACGCCTTGGGCGATGTCGACGATCGCGACTCCGTCGGGGCTGCCGTTCTGCAGGTTGTTCGATTCCAGTGGCAGTTGCAGCTTTACGACGCCCTCGGGCACGGCGGCGAGCACTGCGCTGGTGCCCACGACCAGGTACTCGCCTGGGGCGAGGGTGGTCGCAGCGAGGCTGAGGTCGATGCGCTGGTAGTCGGTGCCGGTCGAGCCATTCACGGTGACCAGCTGCAGGTTCGTCAGGCTCACGTCATCGCCTGAGGCATTGAAGATCTCGACGAACTCGCCCGTATCGGTGCCCGGTTGGTCGTAGTCGATCTCGTTGATCACCAGCCGACCGGTTGGCTCCACGCCACCGCCACCTTCGCCACCTTCGCCACCTTCGCCACCTCCGCCGCCTCCGCCGCCGCCATCATCACTGTCATCGACGAGCGGAGGATCGGGCTGGTCGCTGAGGTGGACCAGCCAGATCGGCGCGCTGAAGGCCATGCGATCCGTCTCGAGCTGGTGTACCTCGGCGTAGACGAAATGCACGCCCGGCTCGGGGGTCGTGACCGCGAATGACAGAGAGCCCGCAGTCAAGGCGACTTGCTCGTGGGTGACCGCGACGCCATCCTTGCCGACCGTACCCTGGTACAGCTTCACGGTGGTGCTGCCCGCATAATCGGGATCTGCGATGACCAGCTCGAGATCGATGGTGCCTCGCATGCGATGCTCGCTACCCATCGGCGACCGTCCATCGGCGTAGACCTGCATGGTGAGGTTCTGGTCTTCACTGGCGTAGATTCGGCGAAACTCGATGGCATCCAGCAGGCTGTCCTCGGTGAGCTGCTCGCCAATCACCGCCGTGCGGCTCGTGTGGCCGGTGCCCCAGTTGGCGTAATGGTTGTCGTGGGACGCCACCGGGGCGATGCGGAAGCCGCGAGTCAGGAAATAGTCGAAGTCGGTGTGCACCTTGGTACGCCGCTCGAACACGCCGGGCTCGTCGTAGCTCTCGACGATGCTCGGGTTGATCGGCGTCTCCTGGCCAAGCTCCGTGCCGCGGCCGAGCGTGACCTCCATCAGCCGAATGTGGTCGCCGGCGGTGTCGAGAATCGTAGCCCAGGTCGCGTCGACGATCGCCGGATCGGGCATTGCCTCACCGGCGAGCCAGCTGTCGCGCACGTCCTTCATGGGCGCAAAATCGTCCAGCCCGTAGTCGTTGAACTTCTGTTTGCGCTCACTGGCCTTGGGTATGTCAGCCAAGTTGACGCCGAAAGCCATGTCCCAGCCCCCAGCCAGGGTGTCCTGGTTGGTGCGGAACGTCCGCGGGTGGTTCAGCATCACGAACGTGCGCTCGCCGACGAAGGCGCGCTCCTCGAGGAAGCCCTCGTAGAGCAGGTCGAAACGTCCGCGGTCGAACTTGGTCAGCTTGCTGCTGCCGATGACGTTGACGTGGTTGCCCACGCTGTTGGTGCTCCACTCCATGCTCGGAATGGCCAGAAAGCCGCTGTCGCTGGCGGTCTGCGCGGCCTGCCGCAGCAGCGCGTAACCGTCAGGCGTCATGTTGCCGTCGTTGTGCTCAGGGTCAGGCTCGCGGCAATGAGGTGAGAGCCCCAAAAAGTCCATGCCGCCTGTCTCTTTGGCATAGCGGAAGGCATAGTCCGCAGGCTCGACCACGCCCTGCCCAACGTCGACTGGGACGGCGTTGCCCGAACCGTCCAGGACCTCACGGTGGCCGTCGTCGAGCAACTGGCCGCCATCATTGGCTGCGAAATGAGCGTGCAAGTTGCCAAAGAAGTGTTGCGTGTTGCCAGCGTGCTGTTCTGCCGCAGACAGCCCTTGCTGGAGGGAGCTGGCGTCGAGCGACCAGGTCCAGAGCCGGTCGAAGAGCGCACGGAAACGGGCCAATACGTCGGCTTCGCGATAGGTGACGTAGTTCTCGTAGTTGCGGAAGAAGCCGCTCGCCGACCAGTTGCCCGAGCCGTTCACCAGCGTGTGGCCATCGATAATCGCCAGTTTGTGGTGGAGCAGTTGATACAGGTCAGGGTTGTTACGCTTGTAGCGAATGCGTCCGCCGTGGTTCAGCAGCCGATCCCAGTGACCGCCGCTGTGCTCGGCCGCGTCCCCGTCGTTCACCAATACCCGCACCTGGACGCCTCGATGCTCGGCGGCGTCGGCCATGTCGCGCACCAGGGTGTCGTAGGTGAGGTGATGCATGATCACGTCAATGCTCGACTGGGCTGCCTGTACTTGTTGCCGCACCAGGTTCTTGGTCTTTGCGCTGGGGCTGAAAGTGGCCAGGTCGTTGGCACAGGCCGTCGCCGAGCCGCCGTCCTCCCAGATGATCTCGAAGTGGCACTTGAAGCCCTTCACCCGCGGATCGCCTGCCCCGCGGAGAATGAGGGTGTTCTCTTCGTTGATGCTGGTGCCGGTTGACGAGAAATTGTTGCTTCCGGTGAGCACCGTGTCGCCGTCGATCACCATGAACTTGGCGTGCTGCAGACCGGCACTCCCGACGAAGCGGACGTCGACCCCGCCGGCGGCGAGCTCGGTCGCTCGACTGCCAGGCTTGTTCTGCGCCGCATCGATCGCCAAGCGCACCGGGATCCCCTTGTCGTGAGCCCGAAGTAGCGCGTCGCGGATCGGCGTCTGACTGAAGGTGTACTGGGCCACGTCCACGCTGACCGCAGCGTTGTCGATGAGGTGGACGACGTTGGCGATGATCGGCGACCGCCCGAGCAGGAAGGCCTTCTCCGAGCTGGTGCAGACGTCGCAGAACGGCTCGGTCAGGATGACGTCGACATGGCCCCGAAAGCTCTCCGTCGAGTCTAGCTGTTGGGCTTCCGGCGGGGCAGAATCGCAAGCTCCCAGCGTGATGGCGAGCAGCGCGGCGGCCAGGAGCGGCTTTGAGTAGGTGTTCAGATACCCCATGTAGGGAAACCTACTGCAAGTAGCATGCCGTGCGTTACGCGGGGCGTTACGCAGATGATTCGAGCAAATCATGCCGGGAGGCCCGCCAAGACGTGCCAGGTTGGTGAACCACTGATCCAGTTGTGGGCCGCCTACTCATTCCCCAAGACCTCGCGCACCTTGTTCCTCAGGGTCACCACTTCGTAGGGCTTCTGGAGGAAACCGGCGAGGCTCTCGTGGCTGAACCGTTCGGTAGACTCCTGCTCGCTGTAGCCGCTGGACAGGATGACGGGCACGCCGCCTGCTATGCGGGCAAGCTCATCGAAGGTCTCCTTGCCGTCCATGCGGGGCATCTCCAAGTCGAGCAGGACGCAATTGATCTCACCGTGGCGCTTACGGAACAGCGCGACCGCCTCGACACCATCCGAGGCTGTCAGGACGGAGAAGCCAGTCTGTTCGAGCATCGTGGCCGCGACTTTGCGAACCAGGTCCTCGTCATCTACGACCAGGATCGCTCCGCTGCCGTGCCAGTCCTCCGCCTTTTCGGTTGGGGGAGTGACGGGTTCGGCCGGGTGATCCAAGGCGGGCAGCAGCACCTTGAACGTCGTCCCCGTACCCAGCTCGCTGTCGACCAGGATGGCGCCCTGGTGCCCGCGAACGATGCCTTGCACGGCGGCAAGGCCCAGCCCGCGGCCGGTGAACTTGGTCGTGAAGAAGGGATCGAAGATCTTCGCCTGTGTCTCATCGTCCATACCGCAGCCCGTGTCCGAGACCTCGATGACGACGTAGCGACCTTCGGCAAGCTCTCCGTCCGGTGAGGCACCGTTGAGGAGGGGGCTGTGGTCGTCGCAGCTGTGAGTGCGGACCCGAACGAGGCCGCCTTCGTCGCCAAGGGCCTCCGAGCCATTGGTGACGAGATTCATGACGATCTGCCGCAGCTGCGTTGCATCGGCCGTGACGGCGGGCAGCTCGGCGGCCAGCTCGTAGCTCAGTCTGGCTTTCTTTGAGGTCGAGCTCTCCAGGAGGCTCGACATGTCCTGCACCAGGCCGTTGATGTCCAGGTCCTCGACGATGAAGTGGCCCCTGCCCGAGTAGGCGAGCATCTGGCCCGTTAGATCGGCGGCCCGGCGGCCGGCGTTCTGGACGTCGAGGAGGAGGGGCCGAATCGGAGAATCTGGGGGGAGGGCGGACACGGCCAGGTCGGCATTGCCTAACAGGGCGGTCAGGAGGTTGTTGAAGTCGTGGGCGATGCCGCCTGCGAGGACGCCCAGGCTCTCCAGCTTCTGGGCTTGCTGGACCTGTCGCTCCAGAGCCCGGCGCGCTTGTTCGGCCTGCTGGCTCTCTGAGATATCGAACGCGATGGCCAGGATGATGGGCTGTCGGTCCAGGACGATGCCCGTCAGGTGAATGTCCGCTGGATAGCGGGACCCGTCCTTGCGGAGATGGGTGCCCTCGATGGTGATGCTGCCTTCCGTGTTCAGAGAAAGCCAAAACCGCTCGCGGTCGTTTCGGGTGGTGGCATCGGGGTCGATGTCCGTGACCGACATGCCCAGCAGCTCGTCCCGCGACCAGCCCGTGTTGCGGCACGCGGCCTCGTTCACCAGCAGAAACCGTCCGTCGAGATCGTGGGCGAAAACCCCTCCAGGCAGTGCCTCCAGGGCCGTTCGAAAACGCTGCTCACTTTCTCTCAGGTCAGCCTCGGTCCGTCTGTGCTCGGTGACATCGCGGACGAACCCACACATGCCTGTGATCTCGCCCGCCGCGCTACGCAGGGGGACCTGGACGGTGTGGAATGTGCGCTCCTTGCCCTGGATGTTGAGCGTGCGGATCGCGTTCGTCGTCTCGCCCCGAAAGACCGGAGCATCGACGGCCTCCACGATGATTGCCGATTCCTCGTCGAATAGCTCTCGGGGTGTCAGACCGAGCAGCTCGGTCGCTGGCCGTCCGAGCACCTGCTCCATGGCCGGGTTGACGAAGGTGTATCTAGAATCGAGGTCCTTGCAGAAGATCGAGTCGAGCGCCGCCTCGGTGATCGCCCGGTGCTTCCCCTCGCTTGCTCGCAAGTCACCCTCGGCCTGCTGGTGCTCGGTGGCTGACGCCTCCAGCTCGGCAACTCGTTGCCCCATCGCCTCGAGCTCTTCGAGCAGTTGCTCCCTCGTCTTGCCTAGGTCAGTCATGGCCACCCCCAAAGCCGAGTCCGCTCCTCAAGCTCGCCCCCACGCTCGCCCCCACGCCCGTGTATCGCCGCCCACCAACTCCCGGAGGGGAAGACTATCATGGGTATCGAGTGGAGTGGCTGAGGTTGCGCTGCTCTTGACCGGTCGGCCCGGGTTGCGACGTGCCTCGTCCCAGGATAAAAAGTCCTGTTGGCTGGAAGCGGAGGGGGCGCGGCCCACCAAGCGCAGCAGGTCCAGCCCAAGCCAAGAAGGGGATGAAATGGAACGGACGAAAATCGTACTCGACGATAACGAGTTGCCGCGCCAGTGGTACAACCTGGCAGCAGATCTGCCGACGCCGCTGCAACCGCCGCTAGGTCCTGACGGGCAGCCGGTGGGACCTGAGCAGCTGGCGCCGGTCTTCCCGATGAACTTGATCGAGCAGGAGGTTTCGACCGAGCGCTGGATCGACATTCCCGAGGAGGTTCTGAGCCTGCTCTCCATCTGGCGACCCAGTCCGCTCTATCGCGCCCGCCGGCTGGAGCAAGCGCTCGGCACGCCAGCGCGGATTTACTACAAGAACGAGGGCGTCTCGCCGCCTGGGAGTCACAAGCCCAATACGGCGGTGCCTCAGGCTTGGTACAACAAGCAGTTCGGGATTGAGCGGTTGACCACCGAGACGGGCGCTGGCCAGTGGGGCAGCGCCTTGTCCTTCGCTTGCTCGCTCGTCGGGCTGGAATGCAAAGTCTTCATGGTGCGGATCAGCTTTGATCAGAAGCCCTACCGCCGCTTGATGATGGAGGCCTGGGGCGGCACCTGTTTCCCCAGCCCCTCAGAGCAGACCAAGACCGGCCAGGCGATCCTCGCCGCCACTCCCGACACGCCTGGCTCGCTCGGCATTGCCATCAGCGAGGCGGTCGAGGCGGCGGTCAGCGATAGCACCGGTAAGACCCGTTACAGCCTGGGCAGCGTGCTCAACCACGTGCTGCTGCACCAGACGGTGATTGGGCTCGAGGCCAAGAAGCAGCTGGAGAAGGCCGGCGAGAAGAAGGTCGACGTGGTGATTGGCTGCGCCGGCGGGGGCTCCAACTTCGCAGGGCTCGCCTTCCCGTTCATCTGCGACAAAATCAACGGCGCCGAGATCGAGATCTACCCCGTAGAGCCCACCAGCTGCCCCACCTTGACCCGTGCTCCCTTCGCCTACGACCATGGCGACGTGGCCGGCATGACTCCCTTGCTGGCGATGCATTCACTGGGACACGCCTTCGTGCCCGAGCCCATTCACGCCGGTGGGCTGCGGTACCACGGCATGGCCCCCTTGGTGAGCGCCGCGGCAGTGGAAGGGCTGATCACGCCGCGGGCCTATCCGCAGCTCAAGTGTTACGAAGCCGCAGTGAAATGGGCCAGGACCGAGGGATTCATCTCGGCGCCCGAAACGGCTCACGCCATAGCCGCGGTGATCGACGAGGCGGAGAAAGCGAAACAAGAGGGCAAGGAGAAGGTGATTGTCTTCAACTGGTCTGGCCACGGGCTGGTGGATCTGGCGGCCTATGACGCTTACTTCCAGGGCAAGTTGGTGGATCACGAGCTGGCCCAGGAGGAACTGGAAAAGAGCACGGCGGTGCTCGACAACCTGCCCAAGCCCTCAACCGCCAAGACAGGCAAGTGGTAGACGAGGCCGCCGGAAAGCAGGGGATCGCCGCCCACGACGGGCGGCAGCGTCACTGCCCGATGCTGGGGCATGGCGTGGGCTTCAGCTATTGCCGGACGCCAGGGGCCCCTTGCCCCTGTCGCAAGATCTTCGACTGCTGGTTCGAGACCTTCGACATTGAGGGATTCATCACAACCCATTACAGCGAGTCGGAGATCGGGCAGATCACCCATCCCACAGCTAGTCGGCTAGCGACGGTGCTGGAGGCGGTGGCCCGCGCCAAAGGTGATCTGAAGTAGCCGCGCTTCCAACGGTAGCGAGCGAACGACTGACCAAGGACCTCTGCTCACCAAGGTGAGGTGGGCCTTGTCATTGCCCACCCAGCTGCATGAAAGCGAGGCGGTCAGACCGCACCGTCGTGGTCCCGTCGGCGTGGGCGGATGTTGCCTGCGAGGATCCGCTTGCGGATGCGGATGGCATCGGGCGTGATCTCGACCAGCTCGTCCCGATCAATCCACTCTAGGGCGCTCTCGATGGTGTGGTCCTTGTGCCCCGAGAGGATGACGTTCTCGTCTCGGTGGGCGGCGCGCATGTTGGTGAGCTTCTTCTCTCGGGCGGCGTTGACCACCAGGTCGTTGACCCGGTTGTGGGCGCCGATGACCATGCCTTCGTAGATGGTGGTGCCCGGGCCGACGAATAGCTGTCCTCGTGGCTGCAGGTGGAACAAGGCGTAGGGGGTGGTCGTGCCTGTGCGGTCGCAGACCATGGCGCCCATCTTGCGTCGCAGCATGGGTCCGGCAAAAGGTATCCAGCCCTCGAACAAGGTGTTGATCAAGGCGGTGCCGCGAGTCTCGGTCAGCAGCTGGGAGCGGTAGCCGATCAGTCCACGGGCGGGGATGAGAAATTCGAGCCGGGTGCGTCCGGCACCGCGGCCGCCCATGCTCTCGAGCTTCCCGCGGCGGGCGCCGAGCCCCTGGGTCACCACACCGACGTACTCGTCAGGCACGTCGATCACCATCCGCTCGACCGGTTCGAGTTGCTTGCCATCTTCCTCGCGCAGCACCACTTCGGGCATGCCCAGGGCGAGCTCGTAGCCTTCGCGGCGCATGGTCTCGGCCAGGATGGCGATGACCAGCTCGCCGCGGCCGTAGAGCAAGAAAGTGTCCGGCGCGTCGGTGGGCTCGAAGCGCAATGACAGGTCGCGCTTGGTCGCCTTGGTGAGGCGCTCGCGCAGCTGGCGTGAGGTCACCCACTTGCCGCTCTTGCCACCGAGGGGCGAGGTGTTCACCACCACCTGGACCTTGATGGTCGGCTCTTCGACCGAGAGGCGCGCGAGCGGCTCGGGGGCCGCGGGATCGGTGATGGTGTCGCTGATTTGCACCTCATCCATCCCAGCGATGGCGACGATGTCACCTGCGTTGGCGCTGGTGATCTCTTTGCGCTGCAAGGCGACGAAGCCGTAGAGGCGCATGACTCGAGCAGAGCGGCTTCCGTCTTGGGTCAACACCGTCACCGTCTGTCGCTCGGCGATGCGTCCGCGGGTGATGCGGCCCACGGCCAGGCGGCCCACGTGGTCGTCGTGCTCCACGTTGGTGACCAGCAGCTGCAGCGGTCCTTCGGGATCGTCGGAAGGTGGGGGTACCTGCTCGATGATGGTCTCGAACAGAGCGGTCAGATCGCTGTCGTCATCGTCGAGGGACCGTTTGGCGATACCGTTCTTGCCGATCGCATAGAGGGTGGGGAAGTCGGTCTGCTCGTCGCTGGCGTCGAGCTCGCAGAACAGATCGAAGACTTCGGTGACGACCTCCTCAGGCCGTGCATCATCCCGGTCGATCTTGTTGATCACGACGATCACCGGCAGGTGTAGCTCCAGCGCTTCTTTGAGCACGAAGCGGGTCTGGGGCAGCGGGCCCTCGGCTGCGTCCACCAAGAGCAGGGCGGCGTCGGCCATCAAGAGCGTGCGTTCGACCTCCCCGCCGAAGTCGGCGTGACCCGGGGTGTCGATGATGTTGATGCGGGTGCCCTGGTAGTTGACCGAGGTGTGCTTGGCGAGGATCGTGATGCCTCGCTCGCGCTCGATGTCGCCTGAGTCCAGGGCGCAATCACGGACCTCCTCGTTGCGACGGTACACTCCCGTCTGACGCAACATGGAGTCCACCAAGGTGGTCTTGCCGTGATCAACGTGGGCGATGATGGCCACGTTGCGCAGATCGCTCGGTGGCGTGTTGGCCGGCGGGTGGTTTGACATGAATCGCGCGCGATTAGCACTGTTCTTGGCGCCAGGCTACTGCCTTTATTCTGCCCCTGCGTCTGGAGCACGAGCAAGCTGCCCGGTGGCGCCTCCTCGGGCTGGTGCTTGCCAGGTCGAGGTCCGGCTAGCTGCCGCCGTAGAAGGTACAGCTGCTCGAGAAATCGGAGGGTAGACCGCCGGCGTAGGGAGAGCTCGCTGTCCCTCGGGGGTGGTCGCGGAAAAACTCGATGATCTGGACGGGCATCATGCCCGCCGCTGGCGCGGTGTGGCCGCCACCGTGATCACAGAGCACCACAGCGTGTCCCATGCCATTCAGATAAGCCTGGTCGTTGACCGCATACTCGTCGAACTGCACGGTCACCGGACCCATGGCGAAGGTGTCGCTCGTGCCCCCATGCATGACCATCTGGGCATAGGAGTTGCCGTGGGTCGGTGCGGGCCAGCTCACGAAGCTGCTGAGCATGCCGAGCGTGGCGGTGTTGGCCGGGTTGGAGAAATAGGCCCCTGAATAGCTGGCGGTCGAGGCGAGTTGATCCCCTCGGGTGACACCTAGCATATCGGTCGCGATGCCCCCGAGGCTGAAGCCAAGCGAGTGCACGTGGTCGGCGGCGACACCCCAGCGCTGGTCGAGGCAGAGCATGATCTCGTCGAAGAGTCGCACTTCGGTATTGGTGGCGCTCTCCACGGTGAACACGTCCCAATCGAAGCTCTGGCCCGCGATGGCGTGTTCAGCGTCTTCAGGTGTCACTCCGATGAACGGAAAGCTCGGGTCGTTCACCAGTCCTGCAATCAAGGAGCTCATGTTCTGAGCCGTGTCGCCTAACCCGTGCCAGTTGAAAACGACTGGCCAAGGTCCGGCGGTCTCCACCTCGGTGGGCAGGTCGAGGATGAACGCCCGCTCCGTGCCATCGACGTGAAACCCGGTGTTCATGCCGGCGACCAGCGCCGCGCAATGGGGAGCGATCACGCTGCCGCCGGACCCGCCGTCGCCGCCGTCGCCGCCGGTGCCGCCGCTACCGCCGCCGGAGCCAGCGGACCCACCGGATCCGTCGTCGTCCCCCCCACAGGCAGAGGCTCCCAACCACAGTAGTGTGCCCAGGCCGAGGGCTGTGCTCGTCCTCCACAATGGGTGTTCCATCGCCCCTCTACTTCGGGTCGGGGATCGTTCCGACCACGCCGGACTCGAGCTCGAACTTGAAGTTGTCGATCAGCACGGTGGAGTCGAGAACTCCGTCTCCTGAATCCCAAATGGCGAACATGAGCTCGATGTTCTGGCCAGGATTCTCGATCGGCGCTGTGGTCTGCAGCCATGAAGTGGCGGCAGAGCCGTTGGCCTGTTCGTCGTAGCCCGTGCCCAGCAGCTCGCCAGGGCCGAAGGCACAGGGGAAGTTCTTGCCCCCTGCGCTCTGGGGGTAGCAGACCTCGAGGAAGCCGGCGTTGACGCTGATCAGGTTGCCCTGGGCGTCGAAGGAGATGTTCCCATCCACCAGGCCCTGGGGGACCGGGTTCATCATGGCGACGAAGAAGTCGTTGAAGGTCGAGCAGATGAAGCCCGGGAACTCGTAGGTGTAAAAATCGAGGTTGAAGGTGAACGACAGGGCATCGAGGGGGGTCTTGATGACCAGCTTGAGGCCTGCCGAATCGTAGGGCTCACCGGTGGTCACGCCGGGGCAGGAGGGGGACTCCTTGGGATAACCAGGCGGTGAGCCGTGAGGCATCATGTCTTTCCAGTGGCCGCCGACGGACATGTAGCCCGGATCGGTGGGCTGTCGCGCAGCGCCTGAGGACAGGGCGAGCATCTGAGCGCCTTCCCGGGGTTGCACGTTCGAGCCGAAGGCGTTCAAGATCCCTCGTCCAATGGCCAGCTCGGGTGCCGTCATCGGCTGGCCGTCGGAGCGCACATAGGTCGCGCTCACCACGCCCCAGCTGTCGCCGGTCGCTTGTTGGCAAATGCCGATGGCCCGTGCGCCGTCCATGCCGTCGGCGCTGTCGATGGGCAAGGCACCATCGCAGGCGCCCTGGGGGGTGTTGCCCACGCAGCCCGGGTCCGTGCACAGGGGGGGGGCGCCGCCCTGTTGTCCGCCCCCGGTCGTCAGGATGAGCCCGCCTTCTCCACCTGTTCCTGAAGAGGTTCCGTCGTCGTCGTCATCGTCACCGAAGGTCGACCCATCGTTGACCGCGCAGGTGACCGAGCCCACGACGGTGGCTGTCGCGAAGGCCGCCAGGACGACGTTGTTAAGGCGAGCAAAAGAAGGCACGGGCATAGTTTCCCTCCAGGGAATTGGGGAACCAGGACAAAGAACAACATCGCGTCGGTCAGCCGGCCGAAACTCCGGTGATCGATACGACCTTCAAATCATACCATTTCGGCGCCCATCGTCGAAGTCTCGCCTGCGGTCAGCACGGTCTCGACTCCAACCGGTGATGCCCTGGTAGGAGGGCGTTTGGGGGGGGGCAGGCGCTGATCCGGTCGTCCAGGCTCGGGTTTACAACCCAGCCGCCCGTGGCTGGTGCTGTGGTACTCGTTCATTCAGACAGTCATCCAGACAGTCATTCAGACAGTCATTCAGATAGGCACCGAGAGAGCCATGTCCGACTTTGCAGATGCCATCCGCCAAGGCATTCCCAACGAGCTTCCCAGTCCACCAGAGGAGGACGAAGGAGTCAGTCATGCCCCCCGCCGCCCCGACGTGCTGAACCGGTCGGAAAAGGCCTTGGCCATCAAGAACGCCCTCCGCTACTTGCCTGAGAAATGGCACGCCGAGCTTGCCCGTGAGCTGGCCGCTGAGCTGGAGCGAGATGGCCGGATCTACCTCCGTCGCCTGCGGCCCCACTACCGGATGACGGCGCGCCCGATCGACGCCTATCCGGCCCGCTGCACCCAGGCTGCGGCGGTGATGGTGATGATTCAGAACAACCTGGATCCGGCGGTGGCGCAGCATCCCTACGAGCTGGTTACCTATGGCGGCAACGGCACGGTGTTTCAGAACTGGGCTCAGTACCTGATCACCATGAAGTACCTCTCCGAGATGACCGACGAGCAGACCTTGGTGCTCTACTCGGGCCATCCCCTCGGCTTGTTTCCGTCGTCATCCGACGCGCCGCGGCTGGTGATCACCAACGGCATGGTGGTGCCCAACTACTCGAGCCGGGAGGACTACGATCGGATGGCAGCGCTCGGGGTGACCTCTTACGGCCAGATGACGGCCGGCAGCTTCATGTACATCGGCCCCCAGGGGATCGTGCACGGCACGACCATCACCTTGCTCAACGCTGGCCGTCGATACCTCGGGCTGCCGCCAGAGGAGGATCTGAAGGGCAAGGTCTACGTGACCTCCGGTTTGGGCGGCATGAGCGGTGCTCAGGGCAAGTCGGCGGTCATTGCCGGTGCCATCGGGGTGATCGCCGAAATCAATCCCAAGGCGCTCTACAAGCGTCACGAACAGGGTTGGCTGCAAGAGGTGGCCACCGATCTCGACAAGACCCTGGCTCGCATCGAGCAAGCGCGGAAGGCTCGCGAGCCGCTGTCGCTGGGTTACCTCGGGAACATCGTCGATCTGTGGGAGCGGCTGGTCGAGGCCGGGGTGTCCATCGAGTTGGGCAGCGATCAGACCTCGCTTCACGTGCCCTACACCGGTGGCTACTACCCGGTGGGCTACAGTCTCGAGCAAGCCCAGCAGATGATGATCGCCGATCCGGCGGGCTTCAAAGAGGCGGTGCAGGTGTCGCTGCGCCGTCAGATTGCTGCGATCCACGCCATGAGCGAGCGGGGCATGGCTTTTTGGGACTACGGCAACGCCTTTCTGCTCGAAGCTTCACGGGCTGGTGCCGAAGGGCTCACCAAGTCTGATGGCTCCTTCGTCTATCCGTCCTACGTGCAGGACATCATGGGACCGAGCTGCTTCGACTACGGCTTCGGTCCCTTCCGCTGGGTGTGCACCTCAGGCGATCACGCCGATCTGCAAGCCACCGACGCCATCGCCGCCGGGGTGCTCGAACAGCTGGCCCAGCAGGCGGACCCCGAGATCCGGCAACAGCTGCTGGACAACCTGAGCTGGATTCGTCAAGCCGAGGACAATCAGCTGGTGGTCGGCTCTCAAGCCCGCATCCTCTACGCTGATCGAGAGGGCCGGCGACTCATCGCCACGGCTTTCAACGACGCCATCGCCGACGGTCGGGTCACCGCGCCGGTGGTGCTCGGTCGGGATCACCACGACGTGTCTGGGACCGACTCGCCGTTCCGCGAAACCGCCAACATCTACGATGGCAGCCGCTACTGCGCCGACATGGCGGTGCAGAACGTCATCGGGGACGCCTTCCGCGGGGCCACCTGGGTGTCGCTCCACAACGGCGGCGGCGTGGGTTGGGGCGAGGTCATGAACGGCGGTTTCGGCCTGGTGCTCGATGGCTCTGCTGATGCCCGTCGTCGGGCAAGAGCGATGCTCGACTGGGACGTGAGCAACGGGCTGGCGCGACGGGCCTGGGCGCGCAACGAAGGAGCCATCAGCGCTGCGCGGCGGGTGATGGAGCAGCAGCCGGGCACGCAGGTGACCTTGCCCCACATTGCTGCTGACGAGCTGATCGAAGCGGCCTTGGGTACTGAGGACGAGTAATTCGGGGGCCGCCATCCGAACCTCGATGGAGGTCCGGGCCTGTTATCGAGATGCTGGCGACCGTTGCTCGGCTTTGAGATACCAACGGGCGATCAGCAGGCTGGCGACGAAGGCCACGGCCAAGACGCTCACCCCGATGATGAAGGTCGGACTGCTGGGATTGAGGGCGGCGCTGCCGATCAGCGGGTAGAGGATCGCGCCGGGGATGATGCCGACGGCATTGCCGAGGACGAAGGCCAAGACGGGCACCCCAGCCACGCCGGCCGCGTAGCTGACGACGGTGTAGTGGGCCACCGGCGTCACCCGCAGAAACGCTACGGTGAGCCCGCCGCGGCGCTCGGCCAGCAAGGCTACGACGCGGGCGGCTCGGGGCCGAGTCTCGAGCAGGCTACGGACCCATTTTCGGCCGCCCCCTCGTCCCAGAAAGTAGCAGAGCAAGGCGCCAATCATGTCCGCCACCAGGGAGAGCAGACATCCGTACACTGGCCCGAAGAGCACGCCACCGGCAAACAGCCCCCAGGCTCGTGGCACCCAGAGCAGCTCTAGGACGACTACCGAAATGACGTAGGCCACCATGGCCAGCGAGCCCGATTCGGCCACGGTGCGCTGGATCAGCTCGGGGTTGATCCAGCCCTGGGTGTAGGCCAGCAGCCCCACACCCAGCGAGGCCACCACGAAGAGGCCGAGGGCAATGGCGCGACGAGGCACGCCGCCAGGAGCGTGCTGCCCGCGCGACATTGGGCGCGAGCATAGCGCGAGCGATGGGCGCAGACCACGAGAGGTGGTCTGGCTCCTCAGGCCCGGGCGCTCTCGCCGCCTGAATCGGCAACGAAGAGGCAGGACGATCGGGTCTTGTCGATCATCCGGCCCATCCAGTCGAAATCGGGGTTGGGCTGCAGGCCCATGATGTCTAGATCCGACTGGGGGGCTGCGGCGCAGCACTCGATGAAGGTCCCGGTCATCACCTGGCACTGGGCCGCCTCGGGCATGCGGGTGACGTCGGCGATCTCCTTCAAGAACGCTTCGGCCGCCGCACACTCGCGCTCGTCGTCTACCACGGTGATCAGGTTCAGCTGGGCTTTCCAGCGGCGGGCGAGCCGGTAGCCGATCAGCAGGATCAGGTCGAGGTTGTTGTGCTCGAAGGCTGCGTCGGGGTCCCAATCCTCTGCCTCGTGGGGCCGCAACCACAGGTTGATCACCTGCTCCTTGCCGAGATCCATCGTCGGATGACGCCCGAGAAACAAGACCCCAACGTCGTCTCGTTGGGCCTGCACGATGATCTCCCTGAACTCGTCGTACCGCTCTTGCTCGTCAGGCAACGTCAGGAACAGCACGTTGGGCTTGAAGAAGGCGCTCTGCAGAGCCTGCAAGCCGGTCAGGATGCCGGCCGTATAGGTGGCCGAGTCGACCAGCGACCAGGTACAGAACAGGCCTTCGCGGCCGAAAGCGTGGTCGAGGTCTTCCAACCGTGGGCGCAGCTCCTCCTTGGGGTGGGCCGTCGACAGGCCCAGCAGCTTGATCGATCCCTCGGGGCTACAGAGGTCGACCAAGAGCGGCAGCTTCCGCTCGATTCGAGTGGGATGCTCTAGGGGTACGAGCAAGTTGGGCTTCCAGGCTCGGACGTTCTCGACCCCGAGCTTGGTGACCCGGATGGCGGCCCATTCGGCCAGGGCGACGAACATGCCGGAGCGCACGTCCTCACCTTGGCTCACGATGCCCTTGCGCCGAGCGATGGTGATGTAGGTCGTGGCCACCACGGCCAGGGCGATCAGGCTGAACATCGGATTGACGATGAACATGCACAGCATGCAGCCCACCACGCCGACGAGCGGGACCAGGCGCGGCACCACCAGCGACGGCCGAAAGCTCACCAGGTGCAGGCTCCCTTCGATCAAGAGCACCAGGTTGATCACCAGATAGGTGATCAAGAAGAACATGGTCACCAGGGGCGCGATGGCGTTGAGATCCCGCATCATCAAGCAGCCCAGACTGAGCGCTGCGGTCAGCAACACGGCATTGCGCGGCTCGCCGCCGGCGGTCTTGCGCGCCAGCCACTCACTTTTAGGCAGCAGGCGGTTTTCCGCCATGGCCATCAGGATCCGGGGGCCGCCGACGGCCGAGGCGAGGGCAGACGAGAAGGTTGCGCCCAAGAGGCCTGCCAAGACGGCCGGTGGCCACAACGATCGATCGATGATCAAGGTGTAGTTGCCCATCAGCTCGTCAGGGGTGCCGGCCCGGGCCACCCAGAAAGCGACCACGACGTAAATCACCGCACTGAGCGCGATCGCCCAGAGTGTTCCGCGAGGAATGCTGCGCCGCGGATCCTTGAGCTCACCGGACATGTTCGCCCCGGCGAGAATGCCGGTGGTGGCAGGGAAGAATACGGCGAAGACGACCCAGAAGGTCGTGCCGCTGAAGCCGGTCTCGGGGAAGCCGCGGAACTGTCCCCACCAGACGATGTCGGCCTGGGGCTGGAAGGTGATCGGGCTCGCCAGAATCGCCCCGATGGACAGGACGATGATCCCCATGATGGCGAACTGCACCCGAAAGGCGAGGTTGGCGCTGATCACGGCCAGTCCGAAGAGCAGCACGAAGACGACCAGATCGACGACCAATGGGTTGTGGGTCGGAAAGATCCACAGCCAGCCCTCGCGGAAGCCGAAAACGTACATCGCGACGCCGAGCGGCCGGCTCAAGTACAGGGGTAGACCGATGCTGCCGCCCACCTCGAAGCCGAGGGCTTTGGAGATGATCGCGTAGGGTCCCCCGGCGCCTAGTCGTCGGTTCGAGGCAATCGACGACAGCGACAGTCCGGTGCAGATGGTGATCACCAGCGCCAGCCCCATGACCACCAGTGCCCCGCCGAGTCCGGCGTTGCCGACCACCCAGCCGAGGCGCACGTACATGATCACGCCCACGATGGTGAGCAGGGTGGGCGTGAACACGCCTGTGAACATGCCGAACTTGCGCTCGGTGGTCCCGGAGCTAGCCACGGGGCGAGCATAGAGCAGCCCGGAGTCCTCGGGGACCGGAGATTCACGCCTGGGGGAACATTGGGTTGGCGGCTTGGGCAGGTGTTAGGATCAGCGCTGACATGGGTTTCGGCGGTGGCTTGCGCATCCAAGAGGTCTTCATGTGGAGCGAGAACGACTTGACCCAGATGGCCATGGAGCCCTTCATTGGCCACGAGCCCCCCGGCGCCGGTTTCATTTTTTCGGCTCGGTTTCATGATGGCCCTCGACGAGAGCATGGGCTTTGCCTTCGACGAAGGTAAGGTCGCCTCAGTCCGCTCCATGTTCGGCGGCAAGTTCTGATCCTGTCGTGTGGGCAATCGAGCGTGTCTGGTGGCGCTACGCCCTGGCAGCGGGCGTTGCCATTGGCGGGTGCAGCGCACCGGCTGCGGCACCGC
>JAUVCD010000765.1 GCA_030590865.1 Myxococcales bacterium
GCCGGGGGGCTAACAGCCGCTCACGCAGGCTTGGTAGGTTTCGGCGGCTGCCGAGGTGTCGTCCACGAAGGCCTCGCAGGGAGCCTCGAGGGCACAGTCGGCTTTGCATTCGTCGGTGTCGTCACACTCCGGCGCCTCGCCGCTGTCTTCCACGGTGACCTGCAAGCATTGGTTGACGTGGTCCAACGCCTCCTCGCAGACATTGCCACATCCCCACACTCCCAGGGAGGACACCAGCACAGGCAGCAGAGGCAGCAGAGGCAGCTTCATCGCGACCCCGGACACTACACGGCGACCGACCAGAACGCCAATCTAGCCCAGATAATTCACGCCGTCGTTTTCGGCCGCTTGTCGCTCTTTGGTGACCCACCCAGGCTAGTAGCAACTCGCAGCATCCGGCAGGTCCGGAAGGGGCGTCGATGCGACCAGCTCGAGTTGGTTATTGAGATCGTTGGCCAAGACGCCGCCGTTGGAAATCGAATAGATGTACTCGTCGATGAACACACCGCGGCGCACACCGACGCCATAGGGATAGCAATAACCCGTCGAGTCCAAGTTGCCGAAGAGCGGCGAGTGGTCAATCGTGCCAAGCAGCGTAATGCCCGCGTCGACGTCGATATCAAATAGGGCCAAAGTGGCCACCCACGAGCCGTTGTCGTAGCCCGACAGCGGAATGGCCAAGCGGCCCTGGTAGAAGGTGAACGCCTTATGGTTGTACTCGGCCTCCGAGGTCCCGGAGGTGAGCACCTCCTTGTGGGTCAAGGTGGGCGTCATCGGGTCGGTGACATCGAAGATCTGGAGCGCCACGCTGCCGATCCCGTCCTGGCCAATGGTGAGCAGATGTTGCCCGTCGTTGATGGGGTGCATGTACTCACTGAAACCGGGAATGTGAAGGTCTCCCAGCACGGTGGGCGATTCGGGATTGGACAGATCAATGACGAACAAGGGATCGACCTGTCGGAACGTCACGATGTAGCCACGGTCACCGACGAAGCGAACCGCATAGATCTCTTCGGACGGCGCCAATCCCCTCACCGCCCCGATCTCGGTGAGAGCACTCCCCTGTGCCTCCAGGACGAACAGGTTGTTGGAAGGAGAGCCCCAACCATCGGCCGACGACCATTCGGTTGTAGCGATGCGCAGCGTCCCATCGAGCTCATCCATCGAGAACTGGTTGTGGATTTCGCCGGCGACAGTGCCTGAGGCGACATAGCGCGGCTCTGCCGGATCGCTAGCCAGGTCGAACTTGTGCAGATGGGTCCCTGTCAGCGTCTCGTTGGCGATCGAATCTTGCAAGCTGATCATTGGATGACGCCAGACGCGGCCCGCCAGATAGAGCGACTCGGCATTCGAATAAATCGCCTGGGTATCACCGACGACGAAGACCTGCTCTAAACCGTCAGCCAGGGCGTCGAGATCGAAGGCCTGGACTTGGGACATGCCATATTCGGTGCTCCCGGCGGTGGGCACATAGTAGCTGTCGCACTGAGGCGCCAGGGCCTCGACCTGGTCGCCGTCCTTGACGAACTGGGTCGGGATGTAGTCGGCCAGCGCGGCGGCGCTGATGGCAATGGTGTTGTCGAAGCGGAGTGACTCGAGCTTCGAGATCAGCTCGTCATAGTCGGTGTCTTGGTCATCATAGTAGCCACCATAATAGTCGTTGCCGACGGTGGTCTGGATGGCTGGACCGGGCCGCTGACCTGCGTTGAGCACGGTGCGGACGTAGCGGCCGACGCGACGGGACGACTGGTAAGAACCTTCGAAGTAATACTCGGCAGCCACAGCTGTTTCGATTCCGTCCAGGTCCAGCACGGTGACCTTGGTCAGAGGGTGCTCGACATAGGAGGCATCGGGGTAATCTGCTCCGTCCCAGCCCGGCTCCGGATAGCCGCCGTTGTAGGCTGTGGCCGGCGGGACAACGCCAGCGGCTTGGTAAACATCGGTGCCGTTGACCGTCGAGTAGATCACCACCCGTGTGTCAGCCACCTCATCATCAGCCAGAAACATCTCGATCGGCTGTCCTTCGATCTCGATGGTGTTGGCCAGGCCGAGATCGAGAACGGGCCAGGATTGAACGATGGCCAAAGTCTGACCGTGGAGAATGTACAGGTAGGTGCCATCAGTCTTGACGATGTCGGCCTCGTCGACTCCGGCGACCTGGGTATTGGTCTCCGAGTGGTCCGGCGGCTCCTCACCACCACTGGCGCCTCCGGTTCCAAAATCTTGCGGCGGAGCAGCCTCGCCGGAAGACGACGTTGTGCCCATGGCCGCATCATCGTCATCGCCATAGCTGTTGTCCTCGCGCTCCGAGAGCCGCCTCAAGACCTCGATCGAAGCGTCGATCTGGCCGTTCATCTTCCCCAGCTGATCCTGCTTCAGCATGAGCAGCAGTTGGCCACAATCCTCGGCGCGGGACAGCGTCGCATCCACGATGCCATAACGCTGGTCCACGACATCGCTGCCACAGCCAAAGGTAGCGAGCGCCACCGTGACGAGCCCCAAACAAACCGCATTTCTGCTCATGGTGGACACATCATAGCAAGAGCCAGGCCAGCATGCGCTGCGTGGGTAGGGCCGGAAGATCAGACACTTGCTGGCGAGCCGCGATCTGTTTGCTGCGCCACAGTGCCAATCTGTGCCAGCCTCAGCGCAGCTGACGTCACCCATAGGTTCTGTGACCGGCCGCCCACCGAGACGCTCAGAAGCCCAGCCTGACCTTCCGCGGGGATGAGCGCGGCGAGGCGGGGCGACGTCGATGGCGAGCGGGGCCGGGGACGGTCACTGCCGACGGTCACTGCCGACGATCACTGCGGACACCCTTGTTGATCAGGCCACACCCGCTGCTCCAATTTGATGGCCTCGCACTCCTGATAGCAAGGCTCGCCCGGGCCATCGATGCAACGACGCCAAGTCCCCCCAATCATGATCTGAGGACAAGTCTTGGGTAGCCCCCAGCAGCTGCCACCAGGATCGGAGATGTTGCATCCCTGCTGGTTGACCAGCCCGTAGCTACAGTAGTGCTGGCTCATGGGGCAAGGCAGGGTGGCGATACCACCGCAGAAAGCGGGCTGGCTACAGGGCCCGTTGCCGGCGACCGACATGCCATGCTGGGCCGCCGTCGCTTCGTTCCAGTAGCTCACGTTGTCGCAGCCGCAGACGGCCACTTTCTGCGGATCATCAGTCGTGCCGAGAGCCACGCAGGTCCCTGCCCCACAGCCCGGCGCGTCGCAGTACATGCCATTGCCACAGGGGTTGGCGCTAGGCGACCACTGGCAGCTGTTTCCGCCGCCGCCGCCCTGTCCACCGCCGCCCTGTCCGCCGCCGCCCTGGCCACCGCTACCGCCGGTAGCGCCAGCGCCGGCGCTACCGCCGCCGCCGGTTGCGCCGCCCCCACCACTGTTGGCACCACCGCCGCCGCCGGTCGCCTCGCCTCCGGTGCCGCTCGTCGTGCTGGCCCCACCGCCGCCAGTGGTCCCGTCGGCGCCGCAGCCGATCAGGACGCTCAACAGGGCTACAGCGTAGAGCTCGCGTTGTCCGCTCATGGATCCTCCCGCAAAGTCATCCAAGCTCCCTCAGGTTCTCATGCGCCGCTGGTGCTCACAAGCGGCTAGACCACCCCGAGTACCGCCGTCAGCGCCTCTGCTTGGCCTCTTGCCAGAAGGCCTCGAGCACGTCGAGGGACAGCCCCCCAGTCGCAAAACCGCCGTGCTCCTCGTCGACGCGGCGCTCGACGTGGGCGAACCGGTCGGTGAACTTCTCGACCGTACCCCGAAGCGCGGCCTCGGGATCTACGTCGAGGTGCCGCCCGAGGTTGACCACTGAAAAAAGCAAGTCACCCAACTCTTCGGTGATCTGTTGTTGATCGCCAGCGGCAATCGCCTGGTCCAGCTCGGCCAATTCTTCGTCGACTTTGGCACGAGGCCCCTCTCGATTGGGCCAGTCGAAGCCGACTTTGGCGGCCTTCTCCCCCACTCGTTCGGCGCGCCCCAGTGCCGGCAGGCTGCGAGGGACCCCGCCAAGTACTCAGCCTTGCTTGCCTTTGGTCTTGCGTTCCCCAGCTTTGATGCTTTCCCAGTTGCGTATCACCTAGTCTGCGCTGTTGACGACCACATCCCCAAAAACGTGGGGGTGCCG
>JAUVCD010000725.1 GCA_030590865.1 Myxococcales bacterium
GATGGGGAGGGACAACAACCCTGCCCCTCCGGCTCGCCTTGCGTAGCTGCCGACGGCGGTAGCTACGGCTACGACGTCAACGAAAAGACGCTCAGCCTCGGGTGGCCTCTGGGTTACCACTTCTTTACGCCTGAGGACGTGTTCATCCCCTATGTGGTCGTGGTGCCCACGGTCTATTTGCTCGAGGCGACCTCTACGGCTTACGACACCGAGAACACCCAGACCGACACCCAGTTCGGAGTTGCTGCGATCCTCGGTGGACAGCTGAGCGCCGGCCCAGGAGGCGTGTTCCTCGAGCTCGGCTACCAATATGCAGCCCTCTCCCATTCGATCACCGGCGACTCGAGCCTGAGCGCCTTTTCTGCCGAGCTGGGATACCGCTTCATCTTGTAGGCGAACGTGCAACAGCTTCCGACCTCGCCCTTGGCATCGTAAGATCGAGACTCAGTCCCTTGGGACACGAGATGATGAGTGTAGGTCGAGCGGAGCTGTGCATCGTGGCCTTGCTGGCCGGGGCCAGGCTGGGCTGCAACGCCTTGTCTGGCGTTGGGGATCTCGAGTTCGACCTGGTTCCGCCTGGACCGACTCCGTGCACAGAGCCTACCCATGGGATGGTCATCGACTCGGATACCACGCTCTGCGGCGGTACGTTTCTGTTCGATGCGGCGCCTGGCAGCGCAGCCATCGACGTAGTGTCGGCGGGCGTCACCTTGACGTGCCTGGGCACCATCCTGGAGGGGTCGGGCACCAGCATGAATCCAGAAGAGCCCAGCGTGGGGATTCGGGTGGGATCTTACGACGGCGTTGCCGTGGTGGGCTGTGGGGCGAGGGGCTATGGCTACGGTTTTGCGGCCCTCGGGGCGACCAATCTGACGCTCACTGACGTGCATTTCGATGACAACTTCACGGACCCGTCGGCAGATTGGGTTGGCGACATCCACGGCGGTGGGATCCTGCTCGATGGTGCCCGTGGTGGTACGATCCAGCAGTCGACCTTTTCCAATAACTGGAACGGGATCGAGCTGCGTGATGCTCGAGACTTCGTCATTGTCGACAATCTGGTCGATCACTGCAGCAACACGGGTGCCATTCTGCTGAACGCTCATGACAATGAGGTCTCTGGAAACGACTTCTCGTGGGCTATTCGTGGCGATCTCAGCTACCCGGACGCGTGGTACGGCATCGACACGAAGGACTCGGCCGGCATCATCGTCGAGGACCGATCGAGCAATAATCAGATCCTCGACAACGACTTTACCTATGGTGGCAATGGTGTCTTCGTGCGTGACCTTTATGGGTTCTGTCCCGAAGGCAATCTGATAGCCGGAAATGACGCCTCGTTCAGCCCCCACAACGGCATCGAGTGCTGGTGTGACCACAACATCATCGAGGGCAATACCAGTGATGCCAGCAATTTCGGCATCTGGACCGGTGGCGGCGACTACGTCGTCATTCGAGGCAACACCATCCGGAACAGCCGAGTCGACGGCATTTCGATCCAAATCGGTGAGAACCGCCACACGCTCATCGAGGACAACGAAGTGTCAGGTAGCTGGCGCGTTGGGATTCTGTTGTCAGGACGGGAGTATCAAGAGTGGCACCCGCTCACCTATTGGGCGGCTAATGTGGCCAACTCGAGCCACATCGTGCTGCAGCGCAACGAGCTGTTCTCCAATGTGAGTGCCGATGTCTTCGTCACCTCGACTCGTCTGTTGGTGATGGCGGCGAACTGCTCGCCCAACCACGACGGCTACGTCTTCGACCAAGAGGTCGAGGTGACCAAGGAGATGGGAAATTGCGGTACGGCACACGACCACGTGGCGCCGACCGCGGTGCTGGCCGAGCCAGGGCCCGCTACGGTGGGCGAGCCGCTCACGCTCGACGCCTCGGGCTCGACCCCGTCAGAAGGCGGTGAGCCGTTGTCCTTCACCTGGCTGGTGCAACCGGCGGGCATACGCTTCGCAGGCGGTGTGCTGCCGCCCTACGTCCTCGGTGGGTCGGGACCGGCGATCCATACGGTGACGATCGATGAGCCTGGGCTCTACGATGTCGACCTTGTGGTCGACGACGCGTTGCTAGCGGGCCTGGCCCAACGACAGGTGGCCGCTTTACCCTTGGGGACGCGCATTGGTGAGCAGGCGGCCGACTGGGGCTTTTTGTGTCCCCAGGAGAGCTGCATCACCACCTTCAGCGACGAGGATGGCGGGCTCGACGGACCTCAGGTGCATATCGCCACCAACGCAGCCTTTGCCTTCAGCGCTTTCGCGCCAGCGACCAAGGACCTCGGGCTCGACGCGTCAGCAGGTACGACCATCGCTTTGTTCCTGCGCGCCTTGAATACCAACGGGGGTTGGTGGCAAGGCGACTTTCCGGTGGTGGTGCTCGGCTCGGCAGGCGGGACCATCGCCTACGAGCCTGAAATCAACATGCTGCCCAAAGATTCGTCGGAGTGGCTTTACTTCTCGGTGCCCTTGGCTGGCGGTGGAGGCTGGACCCGAACGGACGACGGCGGGTCGCTCGCGGCGGTCGACTGGATCGAGCTTCAAATGGACACTTGGGGTGATAGCTTCGACCTATGGATCGATGGGCTCACGATCTACTGAGCACTCGTCGACCCCTGCTGGACGATCACGAAGCCATGCTGATAGGAGAGAGAATCCGAGATCGATGACCGCTCGCCCCGTCCTCCTCATCGCTCTGCTCGGCGCCCTGTACTGGGGTCAACCGGCCTTCGCCCAAGAGTTGGGCGATGATGATGTTACTGCGGCCAGAGCGGCCGCGCGCCCGTTGGCAAAACGAGGCTACGAGAGCTTCGAAAGTGGCGATTATGGTGCCGCCATCGCGCTGTTCCGGGAGGCAGAGGCGCATTATCACGCGCCTCCTCACCTGCTCTATGTGGCCCGCGCGCAGGCACAGCTGGACCAGTTGGTGGAGGCGCGGGATACTTATCTCGTCGTGGCCTCCGAAAAGCTGGAACGATATGCACCCGACCCGTTCCACCAGGCTCAGGCAAGCGCTCGGGCTGAGCTCGCGCAGTTGCGTGCCCGGATCCCCAGGGTGAGCATCGACGTGACCGGAGCGCGACGTGACGATGTGAAGCTGTGGATCGACGATCAGCTGTTCGAGGACGGGTTGCCCGTCTATGAGCTCAATCCTGGGCCGCATTCGATCAGGGCGATGGCGAGCGGTAGGGGGGGGCTGACCCAGCAGGTCGTCTTGGCAGAAGGGGCTCGCGAGCAGCTGGTGCTCCGGTTCGGGCCGGCGCAGGAGGCCATGGGGCACGAGTTGCTGGTACCGGCGCTGGTGTCATTCGGTTTAGGCGGCGCTGGGCTCGTGGTCGGAATCGCAACCGGCTTTGCTTCGTTGAACGCGGTGAGCGACATCGAGGATCGGTGCGTGGACGGTCATTGCCCACCTGAGTCCGAGTCACAGGCTGACCACGCTATGCTGCTCGGCAACCTGTCGACTCTAGGCTTCGTGATCGCTGGGGTCGGCACGGCGATGGGCGCGACTCTGTTGATTCTCGGAATGCCTGAGGACGGCGAGCCCACGGAGGTGGCGGTTGCTGCGCGGCTCGGGGTTGGGGCGGTCCAAGTCGAGGTCGCCTTCTAGGTGGGCTCCGGCGCCCAGAGGCGCAGCGGTGGTCCAAAGCAGCTCGCTCGAGGCAGACCTTTGATAGACTGTGGCGCACCCCATGGCAGGGAGTGAGAGGCGCCTGGCGAGGCTTGACGGCGGAGGGAGAAGGGATGGTGGCTGGTCGTCACGACGCTGCCAGCGGTGCAGGCGCTGGGCGCCGTGTGGAGCTTTGGCCCGAGCGACGTCTGGCTCACGGCCGACGGTGGCCGAGTGCTGCACTTCGACGGCACCCGTTGGGATGAGACACAGCTCGAGACCGCGGTGATGATGGTCGACATTTGGGCCTTTGGCCCGAACGACATGTGGCTGGTCGGCGGCGAGACGCTCGCGCGCTACGATGGCAGCACCTGGGAGCTGACCAACCTGAACGATCAGGATCCGGGCATCGAAAGCGTGTCTGCGATCTGGGGCAACACGCCGGACGATCTCTGAGTCGTTGGGACCCAAAGCACGGCGGCCCATTGGGATGGCGCAGGCTGGCAGCGATATATCGCCGCGGGCACCGACAATTCGGCGGTCTGGGGGTCGGGATCCCAAGATGTCTATGTCGCTGGCATGTTCGACCTGGCGCGTTGGAACGGGTCCGAATGGGAAGAGATCGATCCAGGTCTGTCTGGCAGCGGTGGCGAAGCCATCTGGGGCTTTGGGTCCAACGATGTGTGGATCTCCGACGGCTCGGGCGAGATGGCTCACTTCGACGGTGTGGCGTGGGAGGTCAGTTGGCTCGACTTCACCGCCGAGGCCGGCGCTCTGTGGGGCAGGGCGCCCGACGATCTTTGGGGTGTGGGTACGCCAGGGGGCATTCTTCAGTACGACGGAAGCAGCTGGCGCGAGGTAGCACACCAAATCATTGGCAGCCCCTACCTGCGCATCTTCCATG
>JAUVCD010001121.1 GCA_030590865.1 Myxococcales bacterium
CGGCACCAGCTGGTCGTCGAGCTTGCTCTCCGTCTTTGCGGCCCGCTCGGTGAGCTTGGCGCTGAGCAGATCGACGCATCGGTAGACGGCCCAAACCACCGAAATGGTGATCAGCAACCGCACCGTGGCCGCGAGCGCAGAGGATACTCCGATGGGCAGGCGCAGCTGGGGGTAGCCGAGCCGCAGGATGATGGCCGTAACCAGGGTGGCTCCTGGGGAGGCGATCACATCGACGATCTTGATCGTCCACTGCTGGCCGAGCCGCTTGGCCAGGCGCTTGATCCGCGAGGCGACCACAGCCTGGAGGATCTTGCGCACCACCAGCCCGGTCATCATCAAGAGCACCAGCGCCAGGTACTGCCACAGCGCCAAATCGAAGACCGTCTTCATGAGCGGCGCCGGCAGCTTGTCGAGGATCTTGTCGAGGCCACCGAGAGTGTCGGCATAGATCCTATCGATTCGATCCAGCGACGCCTTGGTCCAGACCCATTGGTCGCCCTGCTTCTGAATGACGACATCCGCCAGATCGGCGTGAGGCGTCACCTGGGCGTTCTTGTCGTCGTTCAGGAAGTTGGGATCCTCGGAGATCTTCCCCATCTCGACGAAGGCGCCCTTGGCGTCGTAGACGTTCTTGAGGTGCCGCGCCGCCTGCTCCAGCTGCGGCTGAGTGCGACCGGTCCGCTCGAAGCACCGGGCCGCGTTCTTCAGGCTCTGCGTGTCGCCGAGCTGCCAAACGAAGACCGAATCGGCGGCGTTGCGCGGATTCTGGCAGGTAGGGAGATTCTTGCTGGCGCCAGCAACGCCGGCGACCAATAGCAGCGAGAGAAAGAGTAGGACCGATGGGACGATTCGCGACACGGGTACCCCCAAGCTTTGGGTATGAGAGGGCCTCTGGTTAGGCGCAAGTCGCAGCTGCGTCAAAAGGCGTCCACCCCTCGATGGTCACTGGGCAAACCACCAGTAGTGGTAGGAGGCAAAACGAACGGGCCCGGTGGGCCGCACGACGACCACCGCAGGCTGCTGCCGTTTCGGTAGATCGATGGCGCGCTCCTGCCAACTGTTCATGGTCGTCACCACCTCGGGCTCGCCAATCCGATCGCCACCGAGCCATACCTCCAGGGGCGACTCGCAACGCACCCGCATCACCATGCGGACTGCTGCCGAGGGCTCCAGGACGAAGCGGTCCTCGTGGCGCTCGAGCCGCCCACCGTCGGCCACGCTGCGGCCATCGGCGGTCCGGTCCAGCCCGGCAACGTTGTAGCGCGCCGGCAACGGTCCGCGGGCGTAATGGTGAGCGAGCTCGGCGTCGAGGTCCGACACGTCCAGCTCGTCGAGCAGCTCGCCGAAGGGCTGAGACGCAAGCGGACGGGCCCCGCTCCCGAGCAGGTCGTAGCGCGCCTGATAGGCGACCATGGTGTCCCCACCGAGGATGCTCTGCTCGACTACGGTGGCCTCCATCAGCTGGGGACCGAGCACCAACGGCATCTGCATCCACCCTGGATAGACGATGAAGTGGCTGGGGAGCCGGTCG
>JAUVCD010001056.1 GCA_030590865.1 Myxococcales bacterium
CGAGCAGCACCTCCGCCGTCTCCTGCGCCGCTATCTCGACGACTACTACCATCCTTGCCGGACGCACCTGTCTTTGGACAAGGACTCGCCCGCCGGGCGTGAGGTCGAGCGGCCCGAGATGGGCGAAGTGATCGAGTTGCCCGTCGTCGGTGGTCTGCATCATCGATACACGCGGCGCGCGGCCTGACCACGACAACTTTCACCGAAGGAACACGACCGCCGGTGACCTGCCGCCGAGTGGTCGGGACTCGCCGTGCGGTTTCTGCGACCGCTGGCGGAGATGGTCGCGACGTCGGTGCTCGTCCGTACACGCGGTTGGGCAGCTGTACGCCGGGGCTCCCTATCACCGATACGGCCAAGCCGTCGCGTGGATGACCTTTCCAGGAGGGACACGGGCTTTGGATGCGGCCGCCCATGTTGAGGAGGGCCTGGGTACAGAGACCCGTGGCTACCAGCCGCTCGCCCAGGCCCAAACCGCTTGAGGTTGCCAACCAGGGGACGGCGCCTACACGGCTGAGATGCGCGCGACGGTGATTTCAACGGAGCGTGGGCACCCACCCGCCGCCTGCAATCCAGAGCCGAGCCGGACCTTCGAGCTATTCATCGTGCGCGGTGCCACTGCGCTTACGGCAGGGCTAGTGGAACGTAGGTGGCTGCTCGGGCAGGTTTTGCTCGACCCAGCTCAGCGCTGCCCCACCGTCCCCGCGCCCGCCGCTAGACCCGCCTATCCGCGTCGCTCCCACGACGCCGCAAGCCAAGCCCCGCGAGCGCCGTCAGAAGTAGCAGTGCGGTCCAGTTCCGCTCGCCGCCGCCCGCCGTTCGGCAGCCGCAGCCGCCATCGTCGGTGCGATAGTTCGAGGCGCTGTTGGTATCGCCTCCGCTGCCCCCGGCGCCGGTGCCGCTGCTACTGGTGGACGAGCTGCTGGTACTGGTGGACGAGCCGCCGCCGCTGCCGGTCGACAGCGGGCCGATGTACTCGGTCGCCACCACGATCTGGTCGTCCCATAGCTGCTGGTCTTGCTCGCTCGTCCAGTTGCCACCCACATAGGCGCTGTAGGTGAACTCGTTGATCTTCAGCTCGTCAGTGTCTCGAAAGCGCATCCCCTCGATGTGGCCCACTAGCTGGCCGTCGATCCACATCTTCAGCTCGCCGTCGTGCTCGCCCACCGTATTGGCCTTGATCATCATCTCGAAGCAGTACCAGCGGTCTGCTTCAACCGCGATCGGTGGATCCACCAGATTCATGTGAGGGGCGTCGCCGTAGATGCCGTCCTGCTCGGGGTGATAGGTGTAGAACCGCGGATGGCGATCGAAATCGACGTAGAGCTTGCACGAGTACTTGTCGTAGCCCGTTGGGATCTCGCCCGCCCCGGTGGCGTCGGGCGACTTGGCATAGACCCCTGACATCTTGTGCTGGGTGAAGTCGTAGCCTGGCTGCCACTTGCGGTACCAGCGCACGTAGGCGATGTCGGTCTCAGCGATCTCCGGGTGGATTTCGTAGGGGTCGTGGGTGCCCACGGTCTGCGAGATCTCCAGGGCTCCACTACCGTTGAACACATGAGCCGGCTCGCTGGTCCAGCCGTACCCGGTCACGCCTTGCGACCACGCCATCGTCTCGGCCTCGTCGTTGAAATCGAGGAAGTAGAGCACGGCGGGATCGTCAGCCAAGCCCTCATCGTTCGGGTAGTTGGCCGCCAGCCCCGGTCCCTCCTGGGCCAGGGCCCAGCTCGAGCACAGAATGAAAGGGGCTAGCAGGGCAATGGATTGGGATAGGCGAGTCATGGGTCTCCTCTCACGGCAGCGAGTAGCTCGACAGGAAGGTCCAGGCCAGATCGGTGATCGGTACGTCGTCCAGGTTGGTGTAGAGGACGTGGCCGCCATTAACTGAGCAAAGCGTCACCTCGACCGATCCGTCGCAGCTGTCGTGGGTCTCGCAGTGGCTGTTGGCCTTGGAGTAGCTCTCCTCGGCGGTGTCACTGCAGCCGTTGGCCTGGGCCCAATAGGCAAAGCTGTCGACGACAGGCACCGAGGTCCCGCCGCCGCCGTAGG
>JAUVCD010000085.1 GCA_030590865.1 Myxococcales bacterium
TCGTCTCCCAAGAGCAGGAGGGCTCGGAGCAGAACCGGTCGGTCCATCTCGGCAGCTCCGAGATATTTCACGGCCCCCAGCTCCACTTGCGCGGCGAGCTCTGACCTGGCTGCCCATGGAGAGGCCTTCCGCGACCTCCGATGCCATGGCCTTGTGCTGACGTCAGTCGCAGCGACACCCAAAACCGCTGGTCTCTAGACGAAACCGTTCAGAGCTTCGGGATCTTCTTCGGCGTAGGCACACCGCCGTTTTCACGGACGTGCTCGGCCAGGATCTTGCTCAAGGCGCCGTCGGCTTTCTCGCATTTGGCGCTAACGTCACCCATGGTGACGCCTTTGCATTCCTTGCGCAGCTTGATGTAGGCCTTGCGAATGACCTCGTCCTCCTTGAGCGCATCGCGAATGTCCACCTCGAGGGTGCTCCAGATGATGCGAGCGGTCTTGGGTCTGGGGATCGCGTCGAACCGGATTAGCCCGTCCTCGACGGTCGCGCAGGAGCCGTCCCAGCGCATCACGTCGTAGGCACCACTAGCGCCGCTGACCACGATCCCGCCGGTGTTGCCCGACGAATGTTTGCGCAACACGAGCACCTCTTCGTCGATGCTCATCATCTCGCCGGTAGAGCCACCACTGGTCGACGCATAGACCGCCTTGGTCTTGCCCGTCAGGTAGCCCCGCGCCCAGGGCGACCCGTTGTTGAACAGCCACAGACCGACCGACGGATAGTCGCCGTCGCATAGGGCCAACATGAAGCGCTTGGGGGGCAAACACATCTCGGCATCGTCGTTGGCACATTCGGTGGGCAAGCCAGCGGTGCCCCCGCCGCCGGGCTGGGTCGGCGAGTCGTCACCCGTACCGGTGTCGGTCGATCCTTCGGGGTCATCCGCGGCCCCCTGGTCCGACGCCCGGTCAGTCGAGTCTGGCTCGTCGGCAGGTTTCTGGGCGCCGCCGCCACAGGCTCCCAAGAGCAGGGTGACGGAGACGAGGGGCAACAGGGTCGACAGGTGGCGTTTCATGAGCCAAGCACATCGCTGGCCAGGGCGGGCGTCAATGCTCATGACGAGTGAGCCCAGGACGAGATCTCCGCAACCACCGCAACCGCTGGCACGCGCCAGCCGGCTGATCGCCAGCCTGACGGGTCGGGACGGTCAAATGTCGGTGGGAATGAACGTGCCCCGGCTTGGCCGTGGCTTCTTGGTCGGCACCTTTCTTGAGCGACGCTTTGGTTTGGGCCGTGACACCTCGTCAGCTGGAGAGGCGCCGTCGGCACCCTCTGCCAACCTGTCGGCATCCGGCTCAGGCCGCTCGGTCTTCGCCTCACCGGTGGGCTGAGCCGCCGCCGGAGACGCACTGGTGAGCGCCTCGCCGCCAACCCCGGGCCCCACCGCCGATGCAACGATGGCAGGGACCGAGGGCTGAAGCACTCGCCCTGAAATCGCAGCGTCACCCGCCCCCAAGACCGCCACAGCGATCAGCGCAGCGATCACCGCCGCAGTAGCCATACCGAGCACCAGGGTCAGATGCTCGCGCCTGAACCTAGCGGCCGAGGGAAACCGTGGCCTCGTCAGATCGGCAGTGGATTCATCCCCCTCGTTGCTCAGGCCCCAGGTTTGCACCGTGCCCTCGGCTTGGCCGTCGTCCAGCACGCCAGGAGGCGCGGGTCGAATCGACAGCGGACGGGCCAGCGTCTCGCTAGGCAGCTCGGCCGGCGCGCTCTCCACCCCTTGAACCATGGCGGCGCTGCGAGCAAGACGTCGCTCCGCCACCGCCTGCACCCACTCTCCTGTAGCGCGATGAGACGCCATGACACCCAGGCTCTCCAGCGCTTCAGCCATCGCCTCGGCAGTCTCCCAGCGGTCGGCAGGCTCCCGGGATAGCCCCTTCATCACGATGCGCTCCAAGGCCGGGTCGACGGCTCTGCCGACCTGGCTTGGTCTCGGGATCTCCCAGTTGACCAGCGCATAGGCCATCTCGGCCAGCCCCGACACCTGGAAGAGTTTCCGCCCGGTGAGCGCCTGCCACAACACGACGGAGGCGGAATAGACGTCGGTTCGCCGGGTGAGCGGCTCGCCGGTGATCTGCTCTGGCGCAAGGTAGCTCAGCTTGCCCTTGATCTGCCCGTCCCGGGTGTGGGCGTAACGCCCCAAGGCGCTGGCGACGCCAAAGTCGATCAACTGAGCGTAACCGTCGGCTCCGATCAGGACGTTCTCGGGCGACACGTCACGGTGGATCACCGACATCGATGCGCCGTGCTCGTCCCGTACCTCGTGGGCGGCATGCAGACCATGGAGCACGCCAGTCATGATGCGCAGCGTGACGTCCAAGGGGATGCGGCTGTCCTGCCGCTGCAGCCGACGAGTCAAGTAGGCGAGGGTCACGCTCGGGACGTAGTCCATGATGATGAACAGCTCGCCGGCCTCTTCCACCAGATCGATGGTCGCCACTACGTTGGGATGGCGGATGCGGGCCACCACTCGAGCTTCATCCAAGAACATGCGGACGAACTCGGGATCGCGGGCGTACTGCTGGTGGAGTGCCTTGACCGCCACCGTCTTGGCGAATCCGCCCACTCCTAGCCAGCGACCCAGGTGAACGGTCGCCATCCCTCCGCGGGCGATCTCGACGAAGAGGTGGCACCGTCCGGCACGACGCTGAGAGCTCGGCCGAAAGGGCTCGGGTACCGACGCCCGCTCACCGTCCCCAGCGGTCGGCCGGCCGCTGGGCACATGAATCCGTGCTGGTCGGGTGGACCGCACGATGGCCTTCCGGGTGCGTTCGGTGGCCGGTGCCTGGCCGATGACCTGATCGACCAACCCTGCCACGTCGTCAGTGGTTGCCACAGCCTCCGCACCATCGCGAAGGGCACTGGCCAGCTCGGCGATGGTTGCTGGCCGCGCCAATGGGTCCCGCTCGAGCGCCCATGCAATGACGTCTGCTACCGCCTTGGAGACCTGTACCTCCGCTGTCCTAGCCGCAGTGTCGACCCGGGGGATCGGACGGCGGGCCACCATCTTGACGACTGACGGGTAACCATAGCCACCGAACAGCCGCTCTCCCACAAGCAGCTCCCACAGGATGGCACCGACCGAGAACACTTCGGCTCGCACCGCATCCCACGACGGCCCCTGCAATTGCTCAGGGGCCCGATAGGCCACCGCATCCCGATGATGGGCCCACACCTTGACCTGCGAGACGGCGCTGGCAATCCGCGCCTCCAAGAGTCGACTGCGTCCGTCAGCTCCAACCACCACGTTCTCAGTCGTGAGCCCGCCGGGCTGGTAGCCTGCGTCGTGGAGAAAGACCAAGGCGTCGAGCACATGCAAAGCGATGCGCATCCCGATGGCCGGCGAGATGGCGTCCTTGCGGGCAGCCAACAACCTGAGCAGCTGCGCGAGAGGCAAGCCTTCGTGGTAGCAGCTGACGATCCGTAGCTCTCCTTGCCCCTGCTCGACGTCAACGATTGGCGCCAGGGCGTGATGACGGTCACCCAGCCCGTTGCGCGCTGCCTCGGCACTGGCAGCCGCCATGCGGTCGTTGACCACCGCGCTGAGCGCGATGGGGCGCAGCGCCATGACCGATCCGCTGTCGTCGCTGGCCGCCCAGAGGGGGCCGCAGCGGGTCTTGAATAGCTCGGTGATGAGCCGATAGCGTGTCGCCGACGCAGCGGCGGCGCCGGCGACGTCCGTCTCGAGAGGCAGCGTCATGGATGGACCTGGATTGGGCCGAACAGCGCACGACAGTGTCGCGGCTCGGCCGAGCGATCGTCAGGGCAGTATGCGCAGACTAAGCCTTGCAAGACGACAGCCAGCCCGGACCGCTAGATGCCATCCTCATGGTTGCGATGGCTTAGCGCTGCTCCATCGGTGCACAGCCTGAACACGAGAGGTTCGCCATGTTCAGCCCATGAACAAAGCGGGCGCCTCGATTCAATTTCTGGACACGCCGCCTCACCGTGCTGCGAGGAGCCGTCGAGCTCGGGATGAAACCCGCCGCAGGAGAGCGTCAGCCGACCTGATCGACGACCATCTCAGACTCGACGAGCGTCCCCACGCCCTTGCTGTGACAGCCTTCGAGCTGGCGCCGCAAATTGTTGTCCCCATCCGGGTTCATGAAGGTCTGGCTGGTGGCGATGGGAAGCATCAGGTACTTGCACATCCAGAAGTCGAGCGTCACGGGCTCGAGGCACAGACCCACCGTCCGGGTTTGCTCGGCCACGTCGTTGGTGCGCCCTCGGTAGCCCGTGTATTCGGCGCAGGTCAAATAGAATGTGGGGCTGATGATCTCAGTGATTAAGTGCCCCACCGACTCGCCGGCGGCCTCCGGGTGACCGTTGCCGTAGCCAATATCGTGGAGGTCAACGCCCTCGTTGCCGGCAAACTCGACGATACCGAGGTGGCACTTCACCGCGCTGGTGGGACCAGCATAGTCCTCGTTGTCGAACGATCCGTGGTTGTTCAAGGTCGGCAGGAAGATGAGCTTCACGGCCTGCCCCGTATAGGCACCGCCAGTCCACACACCGTGGCTCAAGTCGACCAGTCGGTCACTGTAACTCGAGCGGATGATCGGGTGGGACAGGCGTACCGTGCTGCTTGTCGAGATGGTGGTGTAGGTGGTCCGCACCCAACCGTGCTGGCCCGCCGATAGATCCGCTGGGCCAGTGACGGGCACCCAATCCGGTGAGCTGCCTGAGTCGTACAACGGGGTGGCCGTCACGTTGGACACACCGTTGTCATGGTAGTGCTGGACCAGCTCGAGATAGCTCATGTCCGGCCAGTTGTTGAGGCGGTTGTCACCGGCCGAGATGTTCCAGCAGTACTGGGCCTCCATCGACGCACTGGGCCCGCGATGGATGTGCTCGGCGATGATGATCTCGCCATCGAACCCACCGGGACGGGCGAGGATCTCGTCGATCAGAGCTTTCATGCACTCGGTATGGGTGTAGCCCTGCCGCCGCCACTGTCCATTGGGCTTGAGCACCACGACGTCGTCCTGGTCGATGAACCGCGCGATACCACCGGCAAGGGCCAGAACGTTGGCCACATTCTCCGGCGGCGTTCCGTTGCGCGCCACCAGCACCCGGTTGGTCAGGTCAGGCGGCGTATAGGCATCCACCTCGGCGTCTCCACCGCCGGCCCCTGCCTGCCCCCCGCTGCCGCCGCCCGTCCCAGCGTCCTGCGGACCGCCACCGCTCCCACCAGTGGCGCCTGGGCCCGGCTGTTGCTCTTCTGAGTCGCACCCCGCCTCGGCCATGGCCGCGCCAGCGACCACGGCAGCGCCCTGTAGCAGAGCCCGTCTCGATACCTTGGTTCTATCCTTGGTGGTCCGCGACCGGTCCGCTGACCGGGGGCGTTTTCCGTTCCCTTGCGCCATCGCAGGATTGTACCGTGATCCTCCTCGTGGTGTCCGGCACCTCGAGTAGGCAAGCCTGTGGCACCGAGAGCACATCGCCAGGGATCGTCAAGGGCTCAACCCCAGCCCACGAGCACCGTGACCTGGCGATCCACGGCTCTAGGGGCGACAGCAGCCGGCTGGTTCGGCATCTTTGTCCTCGCCTGCCCAGCACCTGCCCAAGCACCGACGCCGGTCGTAGTAGCCATCTCGCCCCGCCCCTCCGCCCGGCCCTTGGTGGTCCCACTGCCCAAACGCGACGGCCCGAGCCTGCTCGGAACTTGGGTAGGAATCGGTCAACAGTCCGACGGCCCGAGCTGGCCCATGAAAGTGAAGGTCACCACCTTTCGAAAAGGGACCTGTGCATTCGTCGACTACCCGTCCCAAGGGTGCGCCGGTCAGTGGGACTGCACCGTCAACTCGGACGGCCAATGGCTGATGGGGCGAGAGCACTTGTCCAAAGGTCAGGGCGCCTGCCTCGATGGCGGCTTGGTGACCTTGCATTTCGACGCTGACGAGAAAGCGGCCCGTTTCGAGTGGAAGGGGCAAGGCATCACCGCCGAGGCCAAGTTGAAGCGGCCTGATTGACGGCAGCGCAGCGAGCAGGGCCACGCCCGGAGGGAGCCCTAAAAGGACATCACTCCTTCATGCGCTCACGGCTCCGCTCTTGCTGAGCGCGCACCGCTCGTGCGCCCAGCACATAGCCAATGACGATTCCCATGATCAAGACGATGGGAATGTAGATCATGTGTACTTGGCTCATCGCTCCCATATTGGCCACTACCCACTGCCACGAGCGTCGCTACCGCCACCATCCCGCGCCTGTTCGATGTCCTGCTGGAGTTGATCGAGCCGCACCGCCAGCTGTCGCTGCTTGCGCCAGGTGTGGAGGATGAGGGCGAAGGCCATCAGCCAGATCGCCGCATAGGCCTCAACCAAGAGCAGCTCGCCAGATTGCAGATCCGCACCCCCTGGATGAGGCTTGAAGCCCTGCTCGCGCTCGCCCGTTGCAGCAGCCGTCGCCGTCGCAGCAGCCGTCGCCGTCGCGACGCTTGGCGCCGTGGACTGGGAGACCAAGACCAAGCCGGCCGCCGTGGGCTGCACACCCACAAGCCCGTGAGTGCTCACCAGATTGATCGTTTCCATGAGGGTCTGCACCGCCGTCCTTCCAGTCGGTCCATCTAAGAGGTCAATCTCCGGCCACGCCGAGCTCGAAGGCTTCCTGCTCCAGCGCCTCGAAGCGGCTGGTCGCCTGATGCAGCTTCATCCGCTGCCATACCAACAGGACCGTCAGCAGGGTGAAGGTTGCGAAGCCGAGCACCAGCGCCAACTTCATGTCTGGGTGGTGAATCCCTCCGCCCCCTTTGGAGATGACCTTGGGGTGCTGTCCTCCCCACTTGTGGACCGACAGATGGATCATCGGCACCAGAGCCGCACCCAAAATGCCCAAGGCGGCGGCGAAGCGCCTTACCGCTTCGTTGCTGCCACTGAACGTGCGCAGCACGTTGTAGGCAACGTAGAGCAGCAGGCACAGCAAAGAGGCGACCAGTCGCGGGTCCCAATCCCAGTATTTTCCCCAGGACTTGGACGCCCAGAGCGGACCACTGATCATCACCATCATCCCCATGGCGACCGCCACATCAGCGCCCGCCCTGGCCAAGGCGTCCCAGCGCAAGGTCCCCCGGGCGAGGTAGCCGCTCGAGCCGACCAGACAGATCGTCGCCCCCAAATACATGCCGTAGGCCGCAGGCACATGAAAGTAGAAGACCTTCTGCACGATGCCCATGGTGGCTTCGATGGGCGCCTTGAAGAAGATCACCTGCACCGTGCCCACCAGACAGACTGCTGCAACGGCCAGCAACCCAACGAAGGCCGAGGAGGCTCTACCGGTCGTTCTGGCCGTCACCCGCTACGCTCCCCATCGAATCTCACCATGGTGTGATCTTGGCTCGGTCCCACGCCTCGCGACGTCATCCACCAGGGGCAATGGCGTCCCAGCCGGTTGCTTTGGCCAGCTTCGCCATGGCCATGTTGTACTCCATCGTCGCCTTGAGCACGTTGTAGCGATGCTCGGCGTAACGCTTCGCCGGATCGAGCAACTCGTCTTCGTCGAGGGTCCCGATATCAATCGCCTGCTTCACGGTGACGAACCACTTGCGGGAATACTGCTCTGCCTTCCGATAGGCCGCGAGCCGCTTCTTCCAGTCGACCACCTCGGCGTAGGCCTCCTCGACCTCAGCCGCCACGCCGCCAAGCGCCTTGCGGTCCAGCGCCATCACCTCTTGCAGCTGCGCCTCGGCGTAGGCGATTCGGGCGATCCCTGGCACAAAATCGAGTCGCCATTGGAAGACGATGGCCGCGCCGTAATGAAAGTAGTTTCCTGAGTCTTTCACGAAGGGATTGATCTGGTTGGCGATCTCGGGCGCGGCGCTCATGCCCATGTTCAACCCCAGACCAAGATCGGGAAACAGCATCGAGCGGCTCAGCCGGAGCTGGGCCTCCCGAGCAGCGATCCCGGCTCGCGCCTGCTTCACCTCAGGACGGTGGAGCCGCGCGGCACTGAGATAGCGGGCCAGGTGACCGAGCTTGTGGGGACACTGCTTCAGTGGCTGGTCGGCAAGCTTCAGATTGGTGACCCCAGCGTAGAAACGGAGCCCTGCAGTAGCCACTTGCTCGAACCGTTCCGCCTCAGCCTTGCGCACGTAGAGCTCAGAAACGAAGGTCTGCAGCTCGAGCAAATCCAGGGGATCGGCTTCGTCCTCCTCAACCTGCTTTTCCAGCTTCGCCACTTCCGCTTCCAGCTCGCCCACGGCCTTGTCGAGCAGGTGAAGAGCGTCACGTGAGAGCTGTAGCCCCAGGTAGGCCTTCCGCACATCGAGACGGACCCCATCGCGGGCCACCTCGACACCCGCCTCGTTGACCTTGACGTTTGCGTCCGCCGCATCCCACAGATTGGTGATCTTCCCGAAGGTCCACAAAGGAACCACGCCGCTGACCCCGAAGCGCCAGGCGACGCCCAGGCTGGAGGTGAGCGACGCGTCGGTATTGGGGCTGTACAGCTGGTTGCCGAGGATGGTGGGCGCCAGCGCTACGCCGCCAGTCGCCTTGAAGGCCATGAAAGGTGCCGTATAGGCCTCCCAGAGCTTGGCCCGGACCTGGGCGACTTTGGCGCGAGCCACCAGCAGATTGGGGTGGTTACGATCGGCCAGGCTCAAGCAACGACGCAGATCCGCCCCGCCGACGCGCGGCTTGTTCGCTGAGCGCTGGTCTTGTTCGGCCGAGGCAGTTGGTGCGGACAGGCCCAGCACCGCAACCAGCGCTGAGGTCACGCCGACGGCGCGCCACCTGCCCAACCGAAACATCACCGCGAAACTAGTGCCATGGGTGCCCAGTGGCAAATCAGGCCGCCGTCAACGACCGGCTAAGGCGCCGGTGGGGCGGTTTCGTGAAGCGACAGGGTCACCACGACCGCTTCACCGGTGAAGGGCGGCACCTGTGCTCGAAGAAGTAGAGCTTGGGCACATTCGGCAAGTCGCGGGCTTTCGGGGGGCGGCGCAATTTCGGCAGCCACCGCGCGACCGCTGGGGTCGAAGGTCATGGTCAACTGGTGCTCGCCAAGCTGCTCCTGATCGCTCACACATTGCTCCCTCACCTCGTGCAAGGCATCGCCAATCGCGGTCTTGGCCTCCCGGGCATCGAAAGAGCTCGGGGCATAGGCTTCCTCTTCCGGGACTCGAGGTCCCGCTCGATCCGGGGCCAGCGGTACCGAACGCCCCTCGTAGTGCTCGACGTCCGAAGCGTCGTTCGCAGCGCTGTCTACCAGGGCCCCGATAAACCCAACGCAGCAGGCGCCGGCGACCCTGGCCGCCCCGTCATCGTCGTCGTCGTCCGTCTCGGAGGGTTGGTCCTGCGTCCCGGTGTCCCGTGCCCGCACCGTCTTGGCCGGTTTGTGCTTGCTGCGGGGCTTCGCGGCCTCGCGCTTGGGCTGGCGCCTCCCCGAATCATCTGAGTAGCCCACCGACGGCATGGCCGCCGACAACAGCAACAGGTTGCCAGCCACCAATAGTCCTCGACGCCAACGTCTCGAGCCCATGGGTGATGCTACTACGGTCCGGCAGGGTCAGAAGCAGTGGCCTGCGCTCAAGCCGAAGAAGAAGCCATTGGTGAAGGCGAAGCCGACGTCAGCACGCGCCTGAAGCTGCTTGATCGGCTTGTAGCGAAGACTGAGCTGCGGAAGCCCGATGTAGGGGAAGATGAACGGTTTCGAGCCGCCGTTCGCCCAGCTCGGCTGCTTGAAGTCGCCGTAGTGCTCGTTCGCGTCGTCACAGTACCGGCCGCCGCTGGCGGGATCACGGACCGGCGGAGAGTCCGGGCCCGCGCATCGCTGCCACTGGCCCAGGTCGTCGGTTGCGGGATTGGCAACGTCATTGGGGTAGATCTGGTTCTCTCGCAGATCACCCCAGACTCCGCCGATCCCCACGCCGCCTCCCACGAGCACCGCGAACTCGTTTCGTTCGCTCGTGTAGACCTCGAACAGAACATCGATGGTGGCCTGGATCATCTTCATGCTGCTCGAGACTTCTTCGTATTTGATGATGTCCTTGGTCTTGCCCTTGAACAGCAGGGGGTCGAACGAGAGATCTTCGTAGGACACCGCGAAGTTGAGCTCGAACCCATCGGTACGGGTGGTGAACTCGGGACCGAAGGAGAACACGTTGATGGTCGCGCCACCGTCAGCGAAAATGTTGATGATGAACTTGGGGACGACGTAGTTGCGGAAGCGCAACCCGAGGACAAAATAGCGCTCGCCTTTCAGCTCTTTCGGATCCATGTCGGGGTCGATGCCATCGACGTCCGAATCGGCGTCCGAATCGGCGTCCGAATCGGCAGCGGTCTCCTCTTCGAGCCTCGGCTCTTCAGCAGTCCGTTGCTCGGCACTCGATTTCTTTGAGTCCGGTTGCTCCCCGTCCGGCGGCTGGTCCGGAGGCTGTGCCCAGGCCACGCCAAGCGCCAAATAGCCGGCGAGCGCGAATCCCCCAATTCCGACTCGTGTCGGTCCCATCGAGACACTCTACCATGGGTGCCCGATGCCCATGGGCGTCCCTTGGGGAAGAGGGGGCAAATGCGGCACCATTGAGCTTTTGCAGCCCAGACGGACGGGCGCCTTCGACCAGACAGCACACCTGCTGCCGGCACCGGAACATTGGGGCCCATTCGGTGTCCGATCAGGGGATGACCGATGAGGAAGAAGTCGACGCAGCGCAGGTCACCATCCGTTGGGCGCGCTACGTCGTGGGTGTCCAGCTGGCACCGGCCGGCGATTGTTGGCACCACGAGCCAGCCGGGGGGGCGTCGCCCTTGTTGGTCACCGGCCAAGATGGAGTCTTGCGCGTGCTGCCACCTGCAGGTGCTGAGGTTACCGTGCGCAGTCGGGGCTCTAGCTTCGCGACGGCGGGCCCCGGGGCTCTGTCCCGCCGACTGGCGGCCGGGGGGCATGAACCGATCGTCGTGTCGACCCAGGCGACCATCCGTGTCGCCCTCGGCCCGCTGGTGTTCCAGATCGACGGCGTGCAGCGCTGCGCGGACCGCTGGCGAGACGCGTTATCCGGCGCACTCGCCGGGGGGGCACCCTTCATCGCCGCCTCGGCGTTTGCCCATCTAGCGCTTCTCATGCTGGTGGCCTACAGCGCGCCGGCGCTCGGGGCATGGGGCGCCGACGATCTCAGCGACGAGCAGCGGGTCTGGGTGCAGCGCCACGTCAGCGGTTTGGCCCACCATGAGTTGGTGGCGGGGCCAAAGGCGATCGACGTCGCGGCAGGCTCCGGAGGCACGGGACAGAGCGCCATCGCAGCAGCAGGCGCCATGGGCCACCCCACGGCAACCGCTAGCGATTCGCGGGGCGCCAATCGGTGGCGCAGGCGGGCCAGCATGCCGCGGCTGCCGCGCCGTGCGACCGAGGACAACGAGGGTGGCGGGGCCGGCTTCGGGATGGCGGGCCTGCTATTAGGACAGGATGGCGTGAACGACTCCGAGCCCAGCGCTAGCTGGGGGCTGCCCGACGCCCAGGGCAACGCATTGGACGCCGGGCTCGGCGGGTTGTGGGGCACCACCATCGGACTATCCCGTGGGGTCGGCGGCCTCGGATTGTCCGGCGTTGGAGAAGGCGGTGGCGGCCGCGGCTTCGGCATCGGGCTCGGCACCATCGGCACCATCGGCCGCGGGGCCGGCACCGGCCGCGGGGCCGGTCTGGGGAGAGGCCACCACGCGCGACCACCTCGCGTGAGATGCGGCGGCGACCTGCTAGACACCGCGTCACAGAGTGAGGCTATGGCAGCAGCACGGCGCAGCGATTCCGAGGTGGTCTGTACGTCGTGGAATGCCGAAGAGCCCGACCAATGCACCAGCTGGCGGGTCGTGAGCCCCTGCGTCACCAGCGTCTCTGGCAGGCTCCCGCCTGAGGTCGTGCAAGCGGTGCTGCAACGCAACCATGGCCGGTTTCGCCTGTGCTACCAGCTAGGACTCAAGACCAATCCAGCGCTGCAGGGGCGGGTGGTCACCCGGTTCATCATCCGACGGGACGGCAGTGTGTCCCAGCCGAGCGCCAGCGGCACGCTACCGGATCGGCAAGTGACCTCCTGCATCGCCCGAGCCTTGCAGGGGATCACGTTCCCCCCGCCCAGCGGCGGCGTGGTCGCGATCACCTACCCGTTGGTGCTGACACCCGCCGATTGAAGAGGCTCAACCCTCCGGGGCCGAGATCAGATAGGATGAAATGACGGGAGGTTCGGATGCGAACGTCGGCACTTGCAGGGGTATGTTTGGTTGGCCTGGCCGCAATCGTGGTGGCGCTAGCCGCCTGTTCGGCCAGTGGAGACGACAAGCCGGGCGGCACCGGTGGCAGCGGCGCCACCGCCAGTAGCAGCGGTACCGGCGCTGGAGGCTTCACCGGCATGGGCGGGACCTTCAACCTCGGCGGCATGGGCGGCAGCTGCGAGAACACCTGCAGTGCCAACCTGAAGGAGGTCATCGGCTGCAACGGCGAGCTGATCCAGACCTGCAGCGGCGATCAAGCTTGTCTCAACGGCGAGTGCACTGACGATCCCTGTGGCGCAGCTCAGGCCTCCAAGAGCTCTTACGGCTGTGACTTCTGGACCATGAAGGTCGATCTGATCAGCGCCATCAACGGCGCTTGTTTCGTCGCCTACGTGGCCAACACCTGGTCGGTGCCGGTCCACATCGACGTCGACTATCAGGGCCAGCCAATCGGCAACACCAACTTCATCCGCATCCCCCAGGGACAAGGACAAGGGCTCACCTACGGCGCCTACGATCCCAATGTCGGGCTACCGGTGGGTGAGGTAGCCATGCTGTTCTTGGCGGAAGCCCCAGGCGGCTATATGCCCGACTGCCCGGTAGCCGCCGCCATCGGCGCCGAAGTGGGGATCATCGGAGCCGGCTTCGGTACGGCCATTCACTTCACCACCGACCGACCAGTCGTGGCCTATCAGATCATCCCTTATGGCGGGGGCTCGGCCGCTGCCACCTCGGCCACTTTGCTCTTGCCCACCAGCGCTTGGGACACCAACTACATCGCCATCAACGCCTACCCAAAGAGCGCAGTCGTGGGCGTCGCTCAACCGTCGCTCAACATCCTGGCCCATGTGGACAACACCGAGGTGACCGTGCTGCCCAAGGTCGCCATTGTCGGCGGCGGCGGCGTCCAAGGGACCCCTGCCAACACGCCAGTGACCTACAATTTGAACCGGGGCGAGTACGTGCAACTCTCTCAGGATGCCGAGCTCACGGGCAGTCCCATTCAGGCCAACCAGCCCATCGGCTTGTGGGGCGGAGCCAGCTGCCTGAACGTACCCGTGTCCGAGACGGCTTGCGACGGGGCCCACCAACAGATCCCGCCGGTCAAGGCACTGGGCAGCGAATATGTGGGGGTGCGCTACCGCAATCGCAGTGCGGCGCAACAGGAGGAAACGCCTCCCTGGCGGATCGTCGGCGCTGTCGACGGGACCCAGCTGTCCTGGCAACCGGCGCCACCCACCGGCGCGCCTACGGCGATCAATCTGGGTGACGTGGTGGAGTTCAACGCTTCGGGCCCCTTCGTAGCCACCAGTCAGGACGCCGAGCACCCGTTCTACCTGGCCGCCTATATGACCGGTGGCGCGCCTATGAGTGGCGAAGGAGATCCAGAATGGGTCAACGTGATCCCCTCAGGTCAGTACCTGGACGACTACGTCTTCTTCACTGATCCAACCTATTCGGAAGTGAACCTGGTGGTCGTGAGGCGGCCGGATGTGAACAACACCTTCGCCGAGGTCAACCTCGGTTGCCATGGCAACCTGACGGACTGGCAACCCATCGGTGCCTACGAGTACACCCGAATCGACTTGGTGACCGGCAACTTCCAGAACGTGGGCAACTGCTCCAACGGCCGGCACGAGATGAGCAGTGAGCTACCCTTTGGCGTGACGGTGTGGGGCTGGGGTACCGGCGTTGCGAGCCCCTCCACCACCTATGTGTCCTACGCCTACCCAGCAGGCGCCAGCGTGCAGCCGATCAACGAGGTGGTCATTCCGCCGACGCCCAAGTAGTGCGCCCGGGGCGGGGCGACACTGGTCCACTGTAGCCCGTCCGGCGTGGCACCTCGGAGGCTGAGGCTGGAGAGCGGCTGGCGATCAGCGCAGCCGACCGCTGCCGAGGCGCCCGTACGGCTGACGTTGACAGCACGCCAACAGGTCCTTAATTTCCCCACCCCCTAGCCTGCCTGAGTGTTTCCCGACATTTGGGCTGTCGCTCTGAAAGCGGACCGGCAGACGAGGCACTGGGGAGAGCCTACGGGCTCCAAGAGGTAGCTAACAGACCCGGCCAGCGGCCGCGTGGAGGAATCGATGAGCAAGAAGTACGTATACGCTTTCGGCGCTGGCAAGACTGACGGTGGCGCGGAGATGAAGCTCGAGCTCGGCGGCAAGGGCGCGAACCTCGCCGAGATGAGCAAGCTCGGCATGCCCGTTCCTCCCGGATTCACCATCACGACCGAGATCTGCACCTTCTACGAGAAGAACGAGGGCTACCCAGACAGCTTGCGCGGCGAGGTGGCCGCGTCTCTCGCCAGCATCGAAAAAGAGATGGGCGCCAAGTTCGGCGACACCCAGAACCCGCTGCTCCTCTCGGTCCGTTCCGGTGCCCCGGCATCCATGCCCGGCATGATGGACACGGTCCTCAACTTGGGCCTCAACGACGAGACCGTCGAGGGGCTGATCAAGCGCACCGACAATCCTCGCTTCGCCTACGACAGCTATCGCCGCTTCGTCTCCATGTATGGCGACGTGGTCCTAGGTCTCAAGCCGGAGAGCAAGTTCGACGAAGACCCCTTCGAGGTCCTCCTCCACGCCAAGAAGAAGGCCCGGGGCGTCGAGCTCGATAACGAGCTGAGCGCCGACGACCTCAAAGAGCTGGTGAGCGAGTTCAAGGGTGCCATCAAGAAGCAGCTCGGCCTCGACTTCCCCGAAGATCCGATGGAGCAGCTGTGGGGCGCCATCAGCGCCGTGTTCAGCTCGTGGAACAACATGCGAGCCGTGGAATACCGGCGCATCTACCGCATTCCCGCCAACTGGGGCACCGCCGTCAACGTCCAGACCATGGTCTTCGGCAACAGCGGCGACGACTCGGGCACCGGCGTAGCCTTCACCCGTGACCCGGCCAACGGCGAGAACCGTTTCTATGGCGAGTTCTTGATGAACGCCCAGGGCGAAGACGTGGTGGCCGGCATTCGCACGCCCCAAACCATCGACAAGCTCGAAGCCATCAACAAGCAGGCCTACGACGAGCTGGTCGTCAATTACAAGAAGCTCGAGTCCCATTACCGGGACATGCAGGACCTGGAGTTCACCATCCAGGACAAGCGGTTGTGGATGCTCCAGACCCGGGACGGCAAGCGCACCGGTCTGGCGGCGATGCAGATCGCGGCCGACATGGTCGATGAGAAGCTGATCAACCGAGAAGAGGCGCTGCTGCGCATCGATCCCGAGAGCCTCAACCAGCTGCTACGCCCGGTGTTCGATCGAGCGGACAAGCAAGCCGCCACCGACAGTGGCCGAGTGCTCGCCAAGGGCCTCAACGCCGGTCCCGGCGCCGCCTCGGGCAAAGCCGTGTTCTCCGCCCCCGATGCGGTGGACTGGAAGAAGCGGGGCGAGCAGGTCATCCTGGTTCGCATCGAGACCAGCCCCGAGGACATCAAGGGCATGAACGCCGCCGAGGGCATTCTCACCGCTCAGGGCGGCATGACCTCCCACGCGGCCCTCGTGGCCCGTCAGATGGGCAAGGTCTGCGTGGCCGGCTGCGGTGCTTTGGCGATCGACTACAGCAAGGCCCAGATGGTGGTGGGCGGCAAGACGGTCAAAGAAGGCGACTGGATCAGCATCGACGGCACCACCGGCGAGGTCATCGAGGGGCAGCTCAAGACCCTCCCCTCCGAGGTGCTCCAGGTCATGCTCGAAAAGACCATGAAGCCCGCGGACTCGCCGAGCTTCCAGCTCTTCGACAAGATGATGAGCTGGGCCGACGACTATCGCCGGCTGGGCGTTCGGACCAATGCCGATCAGCCCGACCAAGCCGCCCAGGCCATCGCCTTCGGCGCTGAAGGCATCGGCCTGTGCCGCACCGAGCACATGTTCTTCGGTGGCGATCGTATCAGCGCGGTGCGCCAGATGATTCTGAGCGAGGACGAGGCGGGCCGGCGTGCGGCGCTCGACAAGATCCTGCCTATGCAGCGCGCCGACTTCGAGGGCATCTTCCGGGCCATGGAGGCTCGTCCGGTGACCATTCGGTTGCTCGATCCCCCGCTCCACGAGTTCTTGCCCCACAGCGAGAAGGACATCGCTGATGTGGCCAAGGACATGGGCGTCTCGGCCGACAAGGTCAAGCAGCGGAACGAGGCCTTGCACGAGTTCAACCCCATGCTGGGCCACCGGGGCTGCCGTCTGGGCATCACCTATCCCGAGGTCTACGAGATGCAGGTTCGGGCCATCATCGAGGCGGCCTGCGTGGTGAAGAGCGAGGGAATCGATGTCCACCCGGAGATCATGATCCCCCTGACGGGACACGTCTCGGAGATGAAGATCACCGAGGAGCTATCCAAGCGCATCGCCGACCAGGTCATCAACGAAAAGGGCGTGAAGCTCGACTACCTGGTGGGCACCATGATCGAGCTTCCTCGGGCTTGCCTGGTGGCCGATCAGATTGCCGAGCACGCCGAGTTCTTCAGCTTCGGCACCAACGACCTGACCCAGACCACCTATGGGCTGAGCCGGGACGACGTCCGCAACTTCCTGCCCTTCTACGTGGAGAATGACCTCTACAAGGTCGACCCCTTTGTCTCCATCGACCAGGAGGGCATGGGCCAGCTCATCAAGATGGGCATCAAGAAGGGCCGTGGAGCCCGGCCCAAGCTGAAGGTGGGGATCTGCGGCGAGCACGGCGGCGAGTCGGACTCGGTCGAGTTCTGCCATCGGGAAGGCTTCGACTACGTGAGCTGCTCGCCCTACCGCGTCCCCATCGCCCGGCTGGCAGCCGCCCGCGGCGCCCTGCGCGACAAGCAGAAGTAACGGTCAACCCGTCACGGTCGCCCAGCCTCGCCAGGGGGCTGGGCTCCTGGCGCTCGCTTGGACGGGCCCAGCCACGGTCGTCCTGACGACCTGAGGCCGGCGCCATGCTGGACGTCTGCTCGCAGCGCCTCGATGATCAGGGGCGACTGTGGCCCTGGATCTAGACAAGACGGTAGACGCCTGCCTCGCCGGGCTGGGCGAGGACGCCAAGACACTGGTGTTGCACGCCCGGTCTACCTTGATCCCCGCCAACCTGGCCGGTGGCACAGCCATGGAGCGTGCCGCCAAACAGGTCGCCACCGAGCTGGGAGCCTTGGAGGGCGCGTTAGCGCTAGAAGGCACCATCGGCGAAGGTGGAATGGGCATCGTCCACTTGGCCACCCAGCAGTCGCTCAACCGAAAGGTGGCGGTCAAGACGCTCCGCCCCGAGCACCGAACGGCTAGCAACACGCTGAAGCTGCTGCGCGAGGCCTGGGTCACCGGCGCGCTCGAGCATCCCAACGTGATGCCCATCTACGACGCTCGGCTCGACGAGATGGGCCACCCCATGATCGTCCTCAAGCGCATCGAAGGCGTCGAATGGACCGATTTGATGGCCGACCCAGAGGCCGTCCGGGAGCGCTTCGGAGCTGAGAGCCTGCTCGACTACAACCTCCAGCTCTTGATGCAGGTCTGCCATGCGGCCCATTTCGCTCATAGCCGCCACATCGTGCATCGGGATCTCAAGCCCGAGAACGTCATGATCGGCGAATTCGGTGAGGTCTATCTGGTGGACTGGGGCATCGCCGTCTCCACCCACGACGATGGGAGCGGCCGCTTGCCGCTCGCCGCCGAGGCCACCGAGGTCGCCGGCACCCCGGGCTACATGGCACCTGAGATGCTCGGCGCGGACATGGGCAGCATCACACCGCTCACCGATGTCTACCTGTTAGGTGCGGTGCTCTACGAGTTGCTCACCGGCGAGCCGCCCCACAGCGGCGATAGCTCGGTTCAAATCGTCACCAGCATTCTCTCGTCCACACCGTCATTCCCCGATGACGCGCCGCCCGAGCTGTGCGCCATCGCGCGCCGCGCCATGGCCCCAGAGCCGGACCAGCGCTTCGGGAGCGCCGCAGAGATGCGCTTGGCGCTGCAAGACTTCATGCAACACAAGAGCTCGGCTCGACTCAGCAGCAAGGCTGAGCGGCGGCTGGCGCGCTTGACCGAGGCGCTGGTCGCCAGCGTCGACCAGCGCGGACGGGGAGCGATCTACGACCTGTTCGGCGCCTGCCGCTTTGGCTTTCGTGAGGCCCTCGCGATGTGGCCTAGCAACCAAGCCGCCCAAGATGGACTCGAGCGCGCGGTGCTCGCCATGGTGGATTACGAGCTGAGCTTGGGAGACGCTGATGCCGCCGCCGCCTTACTAGACCAGCTGCAGGCCCCACCTGGGGAGCTCACCACCCGAGTCGCCGAGGCCCGCCAAGCCCAGGAGAGCGAGCGACGGCGGCTGGCGGCGCTCGAGGAGCTGGGCGAGGACTTCGACGCTGCCGTGGGTCTGAGAACCCGGTGGCGCCTCGCCGGTGTGCTGGGCGCGCTGTGGACCCTGGCGCCGCTGACTCTGACCCAAGTCGTCGATCTCCACAGCGACCAATACTGGCCCGGCGTCATTGCTCCCGGACTCTACCTCGTGCTCCTGACGGGGATGGGCGTCTGGGCGCGCGACTCGATGATGCGCACCGCCATCAATCGGCGAGTGATGGCCACCATCGCTGTGGCCCTGGTCGGCCAGATCGTCATGACCCTCGGCGGCGCAGCACTGACCGTGTCGGTTCACCACATCCAGGTCATGACCATCTTCCTGTGGGCCGTGGTGGCTTCGATGGCCGCCATCGCCATCGACCGGCGCCTGTTTCCGTCCGCGATGGGTTATCTGGCAACCTTTGGCGGCGCCGCGGTCTTGGCCCACAATACCTTTGAGGTACTGTGGGCCATGTCAGCCGGGCATCTGGTCACCACCATCAACGTGCTGTCGATTTGGCGACCCAAGCCGCTGGGCCATTCACGACGGTATGGGCCTCGGGGTCGAGGCATCTAAGGGGTTCGGCAAAGACTCAGCTGCGCCGCCGCCGCAGCGCCATGGCGGCGCCGAGGGCGAGCAAGCTCAGAGCGCCCATTCCGTTGGGTGCCGTGCCGCTGCCGGGAACCTTGCAGCCGCAGTCGCCCTCTTGAATTGGATCGGTGTAGTCGTCGCCGTTATCCGCAGGCGGGTCCTCGACCGGCGGGTCCTCGACCGGCGGGTCGTTGGGCTCGCCATCGTCATAGTCATACTGCACCGCCACGGTCGGGCCGGCGAAGCTCTCGTCGATGGCCGGGTCGCTGCTGCATGACGTGAAGCTGTGTCCCCAGTTAGGTGCGAAGACGTATTCGTTGCCCCCTTGAGGCTCGCTGGCGACCTCGACCAGCAGCTCGACGGTGCGCATCTCACC
>JAUVCD010000441.1 GCA_030590865.1 Myxococcales bacterium
CGCCGCGGGCACCGACAATTCGGCGGTCTGGGGGTCGGGATCCCAAGATGTCTACGTCGCCGGCATGTTCGACCTGGCGCGCTGGAACGGGTCCGAATGGGACGAGATCGATCCAGGTCTGTCTGGCAGCGGCGGCGAAGCCATCTGGGGCTTTGGGTCCAACGATGTGTGGATCTCCGACGGCTCGGGCGAGATGGCGCACTTCGACGGTACGGCGTGGGAGGTCAGTTGGCTCGACTTCACCGCCGAGGCCGGCGCTCTGTGGGGCAGGGCGCCCGACGATCTTTGGGGGGTGGGTACGCCAGGGGGAATTCTCCATTACGACGGAAGCAGCTGGCGCGAGGTAGCACACCAAACCATTGGCAGCCCCTACCTGCGCATCTTCCATGATGTGCACGGCAGCCCACAAGGTGATGTCTGGATTGTGGGGACCGAGCTGGGCGAGCAAGGCGCGCTGCCGCAGCTCTATCGCTGCGGTCCAAGCTGAAGACCCTAGTCATCAACCGCTCGTTGTGGGCCTTGCAGCGGCCGGGAGATCGCTGGCGCTCAGTCGCCCCAGACCTGTGCGTCGATGAGCCGCATCGCACCTGCGGGGCGGGTTACGTGGAATGGCTGGAAAGCCAGAGGCCCACCGCCGCGGCGACCAGGCCGACCAGGACATTGGCGGTTACGTTGCCCAAAGCCGCTGCGACCTTGCCCGCTCTCAGCAAGAGCACCGTGTCCACACTGAACGTTGAAAACGTGGTCAGTGCGCCCATGAAGCCGGCGCCGGCGGCGTATCGGCTCCACTTCGGAAGCTTACCGGTGAGCACCAGCCCGAGAAGCAGGCCGAGCATGAGCGAACCGGCGACGTTGACGATCAGCGTGCCCCAAGGAAAGGCGTCGCCCCATTTGCCTTTGGCCCACTCGGTGATGCGATAGCGCCCGGCCGCCCCCAGGGCTCCACCGACCGCTACCATCAAGAGCTCACGCACGTGGTGGAGCGTACTCGCCGGCGCGGGGCACGAACAAATATGCGGCGGCCCGGCAGTGGGCAGCGGGGCCTAGAAGGTCGGGTTGGACGACTCCGACCGCGCCGACGTGAGCGGAGCGTAGGGGTCCCCAATGTGCTGGGACCCAGCGCTCAACCGGGACGAACGGATGGCTGTTTGACGGCCGTCGGACCCGCCTCCTACGATGGCTCAGCTCTGAAGGAGGCCGCTCGATGGGCAGTCGATGGATGTGGTGGTGCGCTGCGGTTCTGATGATGGGTGCCGGCTGCGGTTCCGACGACGAGGGGCCGCCTGGCTCGACTGGGACCGGTGGCGGGGGCGGCAGCGGAGCTGCGGCCGGAGCCGGTGGCAGCGGTGGCAGCGGTGGCAGCGGTGGCAGCGGTGGCAGTGGCGGCTCACCCGCGGCGACCTGCCCTGACATCGGCCTCGACCCGGGGGCGGGCAGCATCTTCTATGTGTGCGACTGCGGTCAGGACGCGGATGGCGACTGTCAGCCTGGTGATGATGCCGCGGCCGGCGATGGGCCCGAGGCGCCGTGGCAGACCTACGAGAAAGCCCGGGGCGAATTCGCCAACCTCGCAGCGGGCGATTCAATCGTCCTGTGCCGAGGTGGAGCCTTTGCCATCGAGCCCAGCGCCGGCACGCGCTGGGTCAATGACCAATGCCTGGCCGACCAGCCGTGCATCGTGCGGGACTACGAGCCGCCCTGGGCCACCGGCGACGAAGGGCGACCCATCGTCCAGGCCGTGGGCGACACCTGGGCCTTTGCGCTCGAGGACGGTGGCGAGGCGGACCACGAAGAAGGCTATGTGTTCCTCAACCTCGATCTTCGGGGCACCGGCGATGGCCAAGGGTTCTTCATCTACAACGACATCGACGATGTGCTGATTTGCAACGTCTCGATCGACAGCTTCTCACTCGGGGTCCACGTCGCGGGCTCTAATGCGCCGGCTCAGGGCAGCGATGGGCTGAACGAGCGCATTGTGTTGCGGGCGTCGCAAATCACCAACAACGGGGGCCAGGGGTGGCTTGGTGCCTGTAATGGTTGCGCCGTCGAGACCAGCACCTTCGAGAACAACGGCTTCGAGCTGGCCACGTTCAACCACAACATCTACTTCTCAGGCTCGAGTGAGGGCGTGGCCCACGACATGCGCGCCGTGGGTAACGATCTATATCGCTCGGCGGTGGTGACCGGCGCCTGCGATGGCGTCTCCTTGGTGGTCCATGGTCAACACGACGGGCTGCTCATCGAAGGCAATACGGTGCGGGAGGACGTGGGCGCCGCCACGGGCGGATGCTGGGGTATTGCGGTGGACACCGGGTACGGCGAGGCCGAGCTGTTTCGCAACGTGACCATTCGCGGCAATCGAGTCATCAATGTGGGCAATGTGGCCATTGGGCTGAACGCTTGTGAGAACTGTGTCATCGAGAACAATGTGGTGGTCCACGAGCAGGACTTCAACACGACGGCCATCGCAGTGCCCAACCGGTCACGAGGGGACGACGACCTGCCGATGACCGGCGTGACGATCCGCAACAACTCGGTGTTCATCGGGGCGGCCTCTGGAGGGCGAGGTATGGCGCTCGGGGGCGAAGGCGCCGACCACTTGTTGGTGAGCAATGCGGTGCATTACGCTGGCACTAGCGGCGGCTGGAGCTGCTTCCGGCTGGACTTGGCGCTGTCGGCCTACAGCGCGGTCGATCACAACCTCTGCTTCTTCCCCGGCGCCGGCGGCGGTGAGTGGGTCGAGGGCCAGGGAGATCTCGGTGCCTGGCAAGCGAGCTCGTCCCTGGACGGGAGCTCGGCGGTGGCCGATCCCGCCTTCGCGTCTGTCACTGGTCCTGGCTACGACTTATCAGCCTCGACGGCCGCTTCGCCCATGGTAGACGCAGGCCATCCCACCTTGAGTGCTTCGCTCGACATCACCGGCGCCCAGCGGGACGCCAATCCCGACGTTGGCGCCTACGAGCACTAGGTCTTTCATGCATCTTCGACTCATCATCTGTACCGCTGTCGCCGTTGGCGCCCTTGCGTCTTGCGGCGGTTCGAAGCCGGGCGCCCCCTTGGCCACTGCTATGAAGCCTCCTCCGACGGCACCGTCAAGCGCAGCTCTCAACCCACTGCTCGCCGACTGGACCGGTCCCTACGGGGGGGTGCCAGCTTTCGATCAGGTGCAGGTGGAGCACTTCAAGCCGGCGCTGGACCAGGTCATGACCGCGACCGTCGCGGCGGCGAAGACCATCGCCAATGCCGCCGAGCCGGCTACCTTCGACAACACCATCGCTGCTCTCGAAAGCGCCACGCGGTCGTTCGACCGCCTGCATTCGATCTTCAACGTCTGGAGCGGCGGGTTGAACACCGAGGCCTTCCAACAGGTCGAGCGGGATATGGCGCCCAAGCTGGCGGCCTTCGGAGATGAGATTCATCAGAACGCCGCGCTCTTTGCTCGCATCGAGGCGGTCTATCGGCAGCGCAATCAGACCGGGCTATCGGCGGAGCAGCAACGGCTCGTTTGGAAGGTCCACAACGACTTCGTGCGGGCAGGCGCCAAGCTCAGCGTTTCGGCCAAGCAGCGCGTCGGGGCGATCAACCAACAGCTCGCAGCCCTGTTCACCCAGTTCAGTCAGAACGTGCTGGCTGACGAGAATGAGCGATTCCTCGTCATCGATAGTGAGGAGGCGCTCGTTGGCCTACCCCGGTCGCTGCGCGATGCGGCTCGCGCAGCGGCGGAGAGCAAGACCATGGCCGGCAAGTGGGTGATCGCCAACACCCGATCATCGGTCGAGGTATTCCTGACGACCTCGCAACGCCGCGACCTGCGCGAGCAGGTGTGGCGCGCCTTCGTCGATCGGGGCGACCATGGTGGCCCGCAGGACAACAACTCGATCGTCACCCAGATCCTGCGCCTCCGGGCCGAACGGGCCAAGCTGCTCGGTTACCCGACTCATGCTCACCTCCGGCTCGATGACACGATGGCGAAGACACCGGAGCGCGCCATGGCGCTGCTCGAGGCCGTCTGGGCTCCGGCGGTCGCCCGGGTGGCCGAAGAAGTTGCAGACATGCAGGCGATCGCCGACGTAGAACAGGCGGGCATCCGCATCGAGCCGTGGGACTACCGGTTCTACGCCGAGAAAGTGCGCAAGCAGAAGTTCGACTTGGACCACGAGCTGCTCAAGCCCTATTTGCAGCTCGCCAAGTTGCGGGAAGGCATGTTCTGGGTTGCGGGTGAGCTATTCGGCCTCGCCTTCCGGCCGGTCACCGACGTGCCGGTGTTCCATCCTGACGTCCGGGTTTGGGAGGTAGTCGACAAGGCCACGGGGGCGCACCGCGGCCTTTGGTACTTCGACCCCTACGCCCGTCCGGCGAAGCAGTCTGGCGCGTGGATGAGCGCCTACCGTGTGCAGGAGCGATTCGAGTCGGAGGTCACGCCACTGGTCTCCAACAATTGCAACTTCATCCCTGGGACCCCAGGCGAGCCGGTGCTGGTGTCTTGGGATGACGCCACCACGCTGTTCCACGAATTCGGCCATGGGCTCCATGGCTTGTTGTCCGACGTCAGCTACCCCTCGCTCGCCGGTACTGCGGTATGCCGCGATTATGTCGAGTTGCCGTCCCAGTTGCTCGAGCACTGGCTGTCGACGCCCGAGGTGTTGCAACGGTTCGCCATCCACTACCAGACCGGCGCGCCTATTCCGAAGGAGCTGGTGGAGCGTATCAAGCGAGCTTCCACCTTCAACCAGGGGTTCTCGATGGTCGAGTATGTGTCCGGCGCCTTGGTGGACATGAAGCTGCACCTTGCCGGCGACGAGACGATTGACCCCGATGAGTTTGAGCGGACGACCTTGGCGGCGCTCGGCATGCCGCGGGAGATTGTCATGCGGCACCGTACGCCCCAGTTCCTGCACATATTTGCCGGCGACAGCTATTCGGCTGGTTACTACAGCTACCTGTGGGCGGACGTGCTCACCGCCGACGGCTTCGAGGCCTTCGGTGAGGCTGGTGGTCCCTACGATCCTGAGGTGGCCGAGCGGTTGAGGACGCACATCTTGTCGGCAGGCAACACCGTAGATCCAGCCACGGGTTACCGTCGCTTTCGCGGTCGGGACGCGACCATCGATGCGCTCTTGAGGAAGCGGGGCTTCGCGGCTGGCGCGAAGCGGTGACTGAGTCTGCGGCCGCTTCGACGTCCGCTTCTACCGCTGGTTCTGCCCGTGCTTTCGTAGCAGCTTACCGAAACGTCCCATGTCTCTCCTCGGTCCCTTCACAGCACTTCCCCGAGCAGATGATAGCTCTGTGTGATGGAGTGGACTTCGGTGGCGCGCCTGCCTTCCCTGGTGCTGTGGTGGAGTGCAGTGGCTGGCGTTTGGCTGGTTGTGGTCAACCGCTGGCTGATGCATTGGACCGACGGAACCGCCAAGAGCGCTGTGATCGCCGGTAGCCTGCTGTCAGCGTTTGCCGCATCGACCTTGATTGGATACCACGCCCTGTGGAGGTGGGTGCCTTTCGGCATTCTGGGGATTCTCCTCGTTGGAGAAGCAAAGCGTGAGCTGCTCCGAGCTCGCTACAGTGCTTGCGAGATCGGGCAAGGCGTTGAGCCGACCCTCATGAATTCTGTGATCACAACCACGGCCTTGCAGTGCAGGCGTGTGGAGATCACGGTCCCGGGGCTGCCTTGTGAAAGATTGCGGGTTGCACAGCTGAGTGATCTGCACATCGATCACGACCTTCCCTTTCATTACTACGCGAGCGCCTTGCGTGCGGTGAGCGAGGAGCTGCCTGACCTCTTGGTCCTCACGGGCGACTTCGTTTCACGGCCCGAGGGGCTCCCACTGCTCGAGCAATGGGCCGCCCTCGTGACCCAGGCTGCGCCGCAGGTGTTTTTCAGCCTGGGGAATCACGACCACTGGGTTGATGCGCAAGCCGTACGTTCCATTCTCCTCAACGCAGGGGCGGTGGATGTGGGTGGGCGTTGCCTGGGCCTGGCACGGGAGCATGGCGCTATTGCCGTGTGTGGGACAGAGGTGCCTTGGGGTCCCAACATCCCTTCTTTTCCAGTGGGCATTCCGTTTCGTTTGGTTCTCAGTCACACGCCCGACAACGTCTATGCGCTAGCTGATGCCGGCGCGACGATTGTGTTTAGCGGACACAACCATGGTGGCCAGTTTCGCATTCCTGGCCTGGGCGCCTTGGTGGTTCCGTCGCGCTACGGAAGGCGGTTTGATCGGGGGGCATTCAAGGTGGCAGACACGCACTTGATTGTTTCATCGGGGGTAGGGGCCGGGCGTCCGTCGGTCCGGTTGTTCTGTCCACCCGATGTGGTGGTGGTCGATGTGGTGCGTCAGCGCACAGCTCGGCGCCCTACACGACTCCGTCGCCACCGGGGGTCAACAGAATGAGCTCGTCCCTCGGACGTGGGGGGATGAGGAAACCCAGGGCGTAGAGGGAGTCTCGACTCGGCCTCGGCCTCGGACTCGGACTCTTCGCCTCCCGAGCGTGCGCCAGGTGTGCACCTCCGGCGCGCTGTTGTAGGCTGCGCCTCGTGCCGAAACGGTCCTTCGTCGTCTTGTTCCTTCTGTTGGTCTCCGGCTGCGGTGCCTCTGCGGTGATGGAGGCTGCTGCTGGTCGCGATCAGCAGGCCTTTCGAGGGAGCTTGCGCCAGCGGCTGAGCGACGGTGATGTCGACATCGGCGAGGCCCAAGACATTGCGGCGCGCCTGCTCGGCACGCAGATTGAGAGCGCTCAAGGGCCGGTGGGACGGCGCGGGCTCGACAGCCTGGATGAGTGCGCAACCTTGGTCGAGCCGTCGCTGCTCCGGCGATCTGCTCACGATGACGAGCTCGGTGCCCGGGCGGCCATCATTCGCATCGAAGCCGGATTGGTAGAGCCAATGGGCTATGTGAGCCAGCTGTCTCGCCAAGAGCCTCATTGGCGCGCCGCAGCGGTTCGCTCACTCACCTTGCCTGCGCCTCAGGGGGCTCAGGCGGGAGGCGCTGAGGCAGCCCCGCTGATTCGCGCGGGCAAGTGGCGACGCAACTTGATGGTCGATCAGTCTCGCGATGTTCGTCTCGCGGCGCTTCAGGCGGCCATCGATGCCGCCGATCCAGCCGACGGCCTGGCGGTGCTCGAAGCTGCGCGGCTCGATCCCTACCCACCGGCCAAGCTCTCTGCCATCGAAGCGGCTGGAGCTATCGGGACCCGGGAGGCCGTGCTCGGGCTTGGAGATTTGTGGGCAGCTGCTGAAGAAAAGGAGCGGGTGGCCATCGTCGGTGCCTGGGCTGGGGCGGCACGCAAGGGAAGGGAGCTGAGCGGCTGTGCCGATCTTCGCAGCACCCAGCCCCATTGCCTCGCCTGGCGACTTTTGGTGCGGGCGAGCGAATCGGACGACGGCCTGGCCGGGCTGGTGGCCGCGCTCGAGCTGGTGCATGACGCGTCTCCGCGACAGGCCACCGCAGCGGTCCACACGGCCGTGGCGGTGATCGAACGGTTGATTGACGAGGCGCCGTCTCGCATTCGTATCGAGGCCATAAAGAGCGCACCCTTGTCTTGGGCCCATCTGCTCGAAGCCATCGTTGCCGCCGCTGAGACAGAAGATGATGACGTGGTGGTCGCGGCGCTAGGGCGGCTGACCGAGCTAGGTGGCAAGGAGCGCAAAGAGGCCATCGAGCGGCTGCGGAACGTCGCCACGGGCGATGTGCCGCCAGCCGACGCGGCGCGGTTGGCGCTGGTCCGAGCCGGCGATCGGACGGTGGTCCCGTTGCTCGACCAGGACGCCAAGGCGAAGAGCGCCGAACAGCGTGGCCGTAGCGCGGTTCGCTATGCCCAACTCGGCAGGGTCGACAAAGCTCTGGCCATGTTGGGTGACGTCGATGCTCGGGTTCGCGTCCGCGCCGCCTGTGCCATTCTCGGCATGGAAGACTGATGCCGCTTGGCCGAGTCGTCGTCGTGACTGCAGTGCTAGCGCTGCTCACGCTCCTCATTCCGTCACGGCACGTCGAGGTGCCGCCGCAAGGCCCGCTTCAGCAGATGCGGGTCGGCCTGGTGTTCGACGTTGGGGGCCGGGGTGACAAGAGTTTCAACGACGCTGCTTATGAGGGCGTC
>JAUVCD010000541.1 GCA_030590865.1 Myxococcales bacterium
CGACCCGCCAGGCGCCGCGGCCAGCACGAAGCCTTGCTCGAGCCCGAGCGGTCCGTTCAGATACCACTCGTCGACCAGCTCGCTGTGGCGGATGGTCGCGTTGTTGTCCGCCAGCTCCGGTGGCGCCGTGGCTTGGGAGAAGGTCTCGCGATGGGAGCCTCGCTGTAGCGCTGCGAGCCGCAGAACGACCGACCAGCACGAGGCTGTCTGGTCATCTGCTACGCACGCCGGGTCATCAGGACCGATGCGCATGCCTTCGGCGGCGAGCACGCTGTGCAGCCCCTGGGCGGCGTTTCGGGCGATCACTCGGTCTGCGGTGTCGGCGCCAAAATCGTAATCCGGCGAGGCATTGCGCTGGGCGGACACAATCTGGGTCGCCCGCAGACGGGCGGTCAGATCTTGGGCGCTGGTACTGTCCGCCATACCGCTCGTTGCGGCCAAGACGCTACCGCCGGCGGTGGCGCCGGTCGCAACGCCCGACTCGGTCCCATCGTCGGTGCCACAAGCATTGGCAACGAGCAGTCCCAGCAGGGCGACCAAGACGGCCGCGGCGAGGCGCTTGGGTTGGTGCCCTGGCCCTTTGGTCGAGCGCTGGTTGTGTGCCCAAGGCATCATGAAATTACCCATTGTTTCAGCCTCTTATCCCCAGGTGTTGTCGCGGTGCCGTCCACGGCCACCGGGTTGCAGAACCAAGATGGCGTGGAGTTGCCACGGGCACGACTGCGCCCCATGCGCCCCCATCAGAATCGCCATCCTTAGCGGCCCGCTACGCTGGGCGCAACCGCTGTCACGGCGTGGTGGCTTTTCAGGGCCTTGTTGTGGAAATCCGGTGGCAATCGGGCGGCGGCTGTGGTTGCGTTGCCCTGCTCGCTGCGTCTGGCTTTGGGTCAGACCAGCCATCAGGGCAGGGGGCCCTGAAGCCGTTCACATCTGAACGTGCTCACTGATGGAGGTCTATCAATTGTCCGAGATCAACCTTCGCTGTCGGCTAGCTCGACATCTCGTAGGGCTCATTGTCGTGCTTGCAGCCGTGGCTGCGCCGCTCAGTGTCTCAGCCCAGCAGGCGGCGCTACCGCTGAGCCGTTTTCATCCAGCGCCGGCTGGTGACCGTTTCTTCGGCGTACCCTCGCCCTACACCGGGGAGCACCTGGTGCCCCATGCCATGTTCCTCATGGACTACGCGCACAATCCACTGATCCTCGTGCGGGAAGATCCTGAGGGCGACGAGACCGTTGGCGGCATCGTCGAACATCAGGCGTTCCTTCATCTCAATGGCGGCATTGGGCTCTTCGACCGCGTCTCGCTCAATCTGGACATTCCCATCGCATTCGCCCAGACCGGCAGCGATCCTGGGGCGGAAGGGGTCCGCTACAGCTCGCCCCACTCGACCCAATTCGGTGATCTGCGAGCAGGCGCGCGGGTGCGGCTCTTGGGCGACTCCTTCGATCTGATTCAGCTCGGCTTGGGAGGCTATGTGTGGTTTCCCACCGGGCCGAGCGACGAGGGGTCGTTCGTCAGTGACGGCACGGTCCGCGGGATGCCACAAGCGCTACTCGGTGGCCGCTATGAGCGGCTGCTCTGGTCCTTTGCGACTGGGCCCGAAATTCGCGCCGACCAGCAGCTGGGCAGCACCTCGCAGGGCAGCATGTGGCTGTGGGGTGCCGGCATCGGGGTTCTGCTCGGGCCGGACGACAAGTGGCAAGTGGGCGGTGAGACCAACGTCTCGGTGGATATGACGGGGCCCACGGGCCGCAATACCAACGCTGAAGGGCTGGTGGGTGCGAAGTGGCAATTCGTCGACTTCATGGTGACCGGGCTGGGCTTCGGGACCGGGTTCACGTCGGGGATCGGCACGCCCGACTTCCGTGCCCTGCTCAGCGTGGCCTACTCACCAGCGGTCAACTCCCAGCAGGACCGAGATGGGGATCGAATCCTCGACGGCGACGATGCCTGTCCTGACGAGGCGGGACCGCCAAGCGACGATCCTGCCAGGCACGGCTGCCCAGACCGGGATGGCGACGGCATCGTTGACGGCAAGGACGCCTGCCCCGACAAGGCAGGCGCGCCGAGCGACGATCCTGCGAAGCACGGCTGTCCGCCAGACCGGGATGGCGACGGCATCGTCGATGGGGAGGATGCCTGCCCGGACGAGCCAGGTCCGCCGAGCGACGATCCGACCCGACACGGCTGTCCGGTCCAGGGGCCTGGCGATCGAGACCGCGACGGCGTGCTCGATGGTGCTGACGCCTGTCCCGACGTGCCCGGCGTGGCCCACGAGGACCCGGCCAAGCACGGTTGCCCGCCAGACCGTGACGGCGACGGCGTGCTCGATGGTGCTGACGCCTGTCCCGACGTGCCTGGGGTGCCCACGACCGATCCTGCCACCAACGGCTGTCCCCTCGATCGCGATGGTGATGGCATCGTCAACAGCGAAGACGCTTGCCCAGATATCAAAGGCATTCCTCACGAGGATCCAGCCAAGAACGGCTGTCCCCTCGTTCAGGTCACCAAGGGCGAAGTCGTCATCGGCGAGCAGGTCCAGTTCGACACCAACAAGGCCTCCATCAAGCCGGTCAGCGATCCGTTGCTCGATGAGGTCGCGCGAGTGCTCAACGAGCACCCAGAGTTGTTGCGATTGCAGGTGCAAGGCCACACCGACAACCGGGGGCCAAAGGGGTACAACATTGCACTATCGAAACGGCGCGCCGAAGCGGTCAGAGCGGCCTTGGTGAAGCGCCGCGTGGCCGCCGGGCGGCTGACGACCAGGGGCTTCGGTCCCAGTGTGCCGATCGCCGACAACAAGACCAAAGAGGGCCGTCAGCAGAACCGGCGGGTTCAGTTCAAGATCGTGAAGCGTAAGTAATAGGCGGCCGATCCCCAACCGGGTCAGTTGGCGCAACGGCGCCAAGGGCGTAATCTCCATGGTATGGGATACGGCTGGCTTATTTGGGGGAGCGCCGCCGCGGGGCTGGCGCTGGTCACTTGCGCCACGGGCGGTGGAGGCAAAGGCGAGGGTGGATCGGGGAACACCGGCGCCGGTGATCTTGGCGGGGTCGGAGGTGTGGGGGGAGTCGGTGGAGCGACCGGCGGTGCTGGCGGTGCGGGTGGCCAGGGCGGCCCACCTTGCACCGGGCTGCCGTGCAAGCTGGTGGACCCTCAATGCGGTTGCCCGACCGGCGAGCGTTGCGTTTTCCAGGACTCGAAAAAGACCTGCGCCCCTGAGGGCGACAAGGTTGCCAGCGAGGCATGTGAGAACGACTGCAAGGCGGGCATGTTGTGCCTCGACGCCAACGAAGGCGCAGGCTCGTTGTGCCACGACTACTGTATCGACGACGACGACTGTGATGCCCCCGGTGGGATGTGCCTGATGTCGGTCACCGGGCTGGGCCCGGAGAAGCTCTGCACCCACAATTGCGATCCGGTGAGCGCTGCGGGCTGTCTGGACCCGAGCAGCAAGTGCGAGATCTTCACGCTCAGCGCTGATCCCACCGCCAAGCTCACCCAGTGCGTGGGCTTCGGCACCGGGACCCAAGGGACCACCTGCACCACTACGGACGATTGTGGAAAGGGCTTGGGTTGCTTCACCGACGGGACGGTGACCGAGTGTTACACCTGGTGCATGGTCAACCAGCCGAGCTGTCCGGTAGGCCAGTGCACGGGCTTCCAGACGCCGATGATGTTGGGCACCGTCGAATATGGTGTTTGTGTCGCGACTTGACCTCAGGGCCTGGGCAATTTGGGCAAGACGTCATCTCGCAGGATGTCAGGCAACATCTTCAAATGGGCGCAATGAGCCTCTTTTCCCGTGCCGGTGAACCCCCGGAGGTGGAAGGCGCCCTGGTCGTAGGTTGTCTTTGCCTCGAGCCCATGAGCTGGCATGAGGCCGGCGTAGCGGCGCCGGCCGCCGATCTCGGCGAGTAGGTAGGAGGCCACCTCGGCGGTGGATGCGTAGTTGGGCGGTCGGATCTCCGAATGGGTCAGCACGACCACCGCCTCGCCGGCCACGGCCCGCTGGGCCAGGGAAAGGAAGGGTGCAAGTCCTTCCGTCACCAGGTGCTCCCCGTCCGGCTGGTAAGAGGCGTGGACTGAGTCGAGCAGCACGACCGCGTTCGGCACGGTGGGGTGGGCTCTGAGCAGCTCCCTCACGGCTCCATAGCCTGCGCTCCAGGAGGACAGGATCAGATAGCGCAGCCGGGCCGGTGCCAGGGCCGCATCAATGGTGGCGAGCCCCTCCTCGAGGGGCTCCGGTCCCTGGTACGCTTGGCCGTAGGCGCTGGAGCCAACGCCGGCGTCGACGGTGACGATCACCAACTTCAGGCCTGCTGGTGCGACCAGCCGGCGCACCGCCTCCCCTCCGTGAAAGTGCAACAGGACGTCATAGACGTCCTCCGGTGGCGGCTCGGGAACCACCATCCGGCCGATGGGTAAGGCCTGCCAGTCCCCGTAAGGCCCAGCTCCCTGGTCTGGGACATGACAACTCGCCTCGATCTCGGCGCCGGCGTCGACCTTGCCCCAGCGGGTCTCGGTCGCCGTGGTGGTGGCGCTTGGCGCAACGCTGGCGCTGGCCACCGGGGCGACCGTCGTCCTCGCCGGCGCGGCGGTCGGCGCCACGACGATTCGCCGGGCCGCCGCCACCAGCACCACTAGGCCGCTGAGGGCGACCAGCAGCAGCGACGCGGCGAGCCGCCAGCGGGTGGCAGATCGGCTTGCTGAGCGGGTCGAGGTAGGGGAGCTCATGGCGCTGCCCGTGACGCGCAGCCCTAGGCACCAATCTCCAGGCACCCAGCGCTAGCGTCCTGATTCGCTAGCACACAGAAAAAGTCGCGACCACCTTGGCAAGGCCCCCAGTGTGCAGCCCCTTGCGTGGCACCCCTGCGATTTCCCTTTGGGGAGGGGGCCCCGGCGCGCCGCGCGCTGGGGGAGGGGATTTCTAAAACCCCTCAGAGACAAGGCGTGTCCAGGCACGACCCTCTAGGCCAGTACACTAGGCACCCGGCGGGACCGGGCCGAACTGGCTCTGGTAGACGTTGGTGAGCGTCTGGTGGCTCGCGGCGGTGAAGCCGCTCTGGGGGTGGGGCCACTGGAAGCCGTAGCCCACCGCCTGGTTGCAGGACAGGGACACGACGACGTCGACCGGCTCGGGGAACTGTTGTGACTGGAAGGAGATCGCCATCCCGGGGAAGAAGCAGTTGCCCCGTTGCTCGTTGAAGCTCTCGGCATCACCGAACAGATCGAGCAGCTTCTCTTTGAGCGCCTCGTCCATCACCGGACGCTGATCGGCAATGGCCCATTGGCCTCGGTACAGGGGCAGCTGGGGCTGAACCGGAACGGGCGGCTGGGCCCCCGGCAGCCCGGGGATGGTGACCCCCGGCGGCAGCAGACCCTGCGCCTGCAGTTGTTGCAGCGCGGCCTGGCCGAGCTGAGTTAGCTCAGGCGGCAGACCGGGGATCAGCGGTTGCCCTGGCTGGGGCTGGACGGGCTGGGCCTGGGGCTGCTGCGCTTGGAGCTTGTAGATGGTCACCGATGCCTGATCGAGCTGGTCGAAGGGCACCGCGCGGCTCGCGCAGCCAGTGGTGGTGGCGGCTGAAACAACAAGCAAAAATAGGCTGCCCAGATGGCGCGTCCGGGAGCAACGGATATCGGTATCGCTCATGACCATCCAACTAGCACGGCTGACGAATCGCGGGCACAATTCCAGCACGGTTCCGTCGAGGATCACGCTTCAACCGGCTGGTCGGTTGAACCGCGCCGATCACTGCCCGGCGGCCTCATGGGAGGCTCTCAGGCGGCGGCTGCCCGCCCGAAACAGTCAGTTCGGAGTCGGCGTCGCGCAGCCGACGCCAGGCCACACGTACCACTCGTGAACCACCGTGTTGCCATTGCCCGGGCTCGTGAAGACGTTGTTGAGCCGGACGCCGGTGGCCAGCACCGGGGCCGGGAAGGTGTACATGTAGTTTTCCGCGCCTGAGATGGAGCCGACGGTGTTCCAGTTGTTGTTGGTGTCCCGGTACTGAACGTCCGCCGAGGCGATGTCTCGACCGCTGGTGCCACAGTCCGGTGAGGTCCCATGCTCGCTGTCCACGAACATGGAGCCGACGGTCTGCGCGCCGTTCCAGGTGAGGGAGGCCCAACCGGGGGTGGTCTGACCGTTGCTCATCCATGCAAACTCGGTGCAGGTCTCGCCAACGAGGTTGTTCATCTTGTCGGGCGTGTAGCTGCCGGTGCTGCCGCCACCAGGATTGACTGCGGCGGTGGCTCCAGTGGCCAGATTTACGTTGCAGCTGCAGTCCGCGTCGTTCTGCTGGGTGCAATTGGAGGGGCAGCACTGATCGCCGCCGATGCACTGGACGATTGCAGTGCCGCCGGCGCAGCTACCGTTCTGGCAGATCTCGCCGCTGGTGCAGGCGTTGAGATCATCGCAGGGATCGCCGTTGTTGAGCGCCTGGGTTGTGCACTGGCCGGTGTTGACGTCACAGACGCCGAGGACGCAATCCAGGGTGAGCTGGGAACAGTCCTTGGCGTTGCCACCCTGGCACACGCCAGAGGCACAGGTCTTGTTGACCGTGCACAGGTCGTTGATGTCGGCGCAGGCCCCGCCCTCGTTGCCCACCACCGGCTCGCATTGACCGTTCTGTGGGTTGCATTCCGAGACGTGGCAGTCGTCGGGCACCGGCGAAAAGAAACAGTCTGTGGGGGTGCCCGAGCACAGCCCATT
>JAUVCD010000578.1 GCA_030590865.1 Myxococcales bacterium
CGAGGTGGCGGGCCCCACTCCCCCATGCGCCCCGAGTCAGGCCCAGGCCCCTCGGGACCGGCCGTGACGGGCTCCGATGCCGCCGCGTCAGCCTGCGGGTCAGGCGCTGAGGCGCCATCTGCCGAGGCGGCCGGGGAATGCTGGCAGGCCGCCGACAATAACAAGAATAGACCGATGATGAGCCGCTTCATGGGGCAAAGCTATCACAGGGCGCCCGCTCCGTCCCCGCGAGACCGCTGGCTACGCCGGCACCGTCAAGACCAGCCGTCAGAACAGCGCCGACCACCCCACGCCGAGGCTCGTCGGCCCTGCCATGGGCATCAGCACCGATTGGATGGAGCCGTCGTCGGTGTCGAGGGTGCCTCGGAAAGGCGGCCCGCTGTCGCCCCAGCCATAGTGAAGCAGCATCGGCAGGACATAGCCTGACAGTGCGCCGATGGTCATCCCTGCCACGACATCGCTATGCCAATGGCGGTCGTTGACGATACGCGCCATGCCGACGGTAGCCGTTGCGGTGATACCGGCCACACATTCGATGAGACCGATGGGCGTGTCGCCATACAGAGCTAGCTTGCTGTTATGGGCGCAAATCAGGCCGGCAGTGGTCGCCATGGTGGCCGTGTGACCGCTCATGAAGCTGGCGTTCTCGTCGGGAGCATCACAGAACCGTTCGTAATCCGAGTTGCGCTCGCACTCATCGGTACTGGGACGGGCCCGACCCACGAAATGGGCGGTCGACAGACCAATCAAGGCGGCGAAGGCTTGAGACTGCAGGTTGATGAGCGTCATCTGCAGCGCCACGTCAGGCGCGCCGTTGCCGATCCAGGTGACCGCGATCGTGTCGACCAGGTAAGGATAGACCAGGCCGAATTGGAAGATGCGGTCGCCGATGACCCGTGCCGTGGCCCGCCCTTGGCGACTCTCGGCCAAGCAGGTGTCCCGCACCCATTCGTCGCCGAGGACGCCCCCCCGGTGGCCGTCCTCACGGAAGTCCGCGCCGAGAGCAATGCCGAGGGCAGCCCCCCCAGCCACCGCGGTGAAGCCCACGTTCGTCCAAGAGAACCGGCGCCACTCTGGCTTCCAGACCACCTCGTGGTCAGTCTGGGCAGCACTCTGAGGACTGAGCAAGACGGCCGCCGCCAGCATGAGTCCCGCAAGCCAGCGTCGGGTCTTCATGGGCCGCTCCCGCTGTCCAGACCACCGGTCACCAAGGTGGACCCAAGCTACCACAGCCCAGCCGCGCCGAAGCCTAGCCTTACGCTGGGCCAGCTGTGGATGGCGCTCTGGTCACCAGCGGGGACAACCCCCGCGGGGGCAGCGAGCTTGCTAGAATAGCAGGGGCATGACACCAAAGACGCTGGCCATCGCGCTGCTCATCTCGCCAATCTTGGCGGCTTGCGGCGGAGCCGACGACGATCCTGAGCAGTGGTCTGCCGCGACCCAACCCATCGTGGGCGGCGAGGTCGACGAGCAGACCACCGGTGCGGTGGGACTGGCGCTGAACGTGCTCGACCTGTTCTTCTTCGGGCACTGCAGCGGATCGCTCATCGCACCCAACGTGGTGCTCACCGCCCAGCATTGTGTGTCCTTGACCGATAGCGAGAGCCCTTCGGGCGGCGTCATTTGTGGTGAGACCGACTTCGGCATGACCGCCGCGGGGGCTGCCATGCGGGTCACCGTCGAGCCCGTCCGCCCTGAGGCCGACGGACCTGAATTCTACAAAGGGACCGGCCAGGTGCGGCCCGCTCCAGGCACCGACAATCTGTGCGGCTACGACGTGGCGCTCATCATCCTCGAGGGCCAGGGCATCGGCGCCACCAGGGCCACCCCGCTGGTTCCACGGCTCGAAGGGCCGCCCGCCACCGGCGACACCTATGTCGCAATTGGCTATGGCAACACCGACCCCGAAGGCGGCGGCAGTGGCACGCGCATGCGGATCGATGGCAATACAGTGACCTGCACCGGCCTTCAGTGCCCGCTGGGCTCATCGATCGCCGCCTCCGAGTGGCGCGGCGACGCGCCGACCTGCAGCGGTGACTCAGGCGGCCCGGCCATCGATGCCGAGGGACGGGTGATGGGAGCCTTGTCCCGAGGTCCGTCGGGATGCACGTCCTCGATCTATGGGGATGTCAGCGCCTGGAAGGACTTCATCATCGAGACCACCCTCGAAGCCGCCGAGCTCGGCGACATCGATCCTCCCTACTGGGCGCTCACCGGATCGAGCGTGCCACCGCCTGCAGCGAGCCCAGGTGAAGACTGCATCGGCCTGTGCACCGAGGGTCATGTCTGCGCCCGCTCGCTGGGCAAGCGGATCTGTGTGCTGAGCTGCGATGACGAGAGTCCGAGCTGTCCGGAAGGCGCCACCTGTGATCTCCACACCGGCGGCTGCGTTCAGCCACCGCCGGTGCCGGCCGTTGAGGACAACAGCGGGTGCACCGCCTCGCCGACTCCTGGGTCGGGCAACGGGAGCGCCTGGCTCGCCAGCCTGCTTGCCCTGTTGTCGCTGCGATCCCGCCGGCGCAATATGCCACCAGTCCTACCGAACTGGGAACGACCTGGACGAGGGGAGGAGATCGCATGAACGTTCACTCGCGAACACCGTTCACCTTCCTAATGGCGCTCGCCATGGCGGCCGCGGGGTGCTCGTCGCCTGTGACGAGCCCAGGACCTGTTGTTGCTGCTATATTTCCGTAGAGGACTGCATCGTCGTGGACGAGGAGGAGTGGGGCGACGACGCCTGTGCCAGTGACCCAAACGAGCGCCCCATGCCGGGACCGATGGGCGACGAGGTCGCCAATGGCTGCTACGGCCCTGACGTCGATGCCTCGCACATGAACGACGTCATGGAGCCGCGCTTGATCAGTTGCCAGGGCCGGATCGAAGACTAATAGGCCGCTCCGCTACCTTGGCTGGATCCATCGCCCTTACCGCTGCGACATGGAGCGCATGGTTGGTCCGGTCACCAAGGCTCGCAAGCGGTTTCGGGTCGCAGGATCGGCGACGAGTTGCACCTCAGAATCGACGCCGCCGCAGCGCCACCGAAGCGAGCAAAGCAAAGAGCCAGGGGCTAAGCCCAGAGCGCTCGCCGCCCGCCGCTCGACAGCCGCAGCCTCCCTCTTCGCCACTGGTCGTCGCACCGCTCGCGCCTGCGCCACTGGTGCCACCCGTGCCGGTTGAACCGCCGCCGCCGCCGGTGCCAGGCGAGCCGCCTGCGCCCGCATCGCTGCCGGGCAAGGGCGTACCGGTCCCCGGCGCCAGCCGGAAGGCGAAGACGTTTTCGTCCACCGAGTTGACGCGAATGAACACGTTGCGCGACGGAACGTAACGGAACCGCCCGAACACGCCGCCGCTGGTGGTCACCGGGCCTGGATCGTCGCCACTGCCTTCGTGGAGCAGAAAGGACAGTGCCTCGGGATCGAAATGGTAGACGTCGAGTCCGCCGCCCCAGAGGATGAACTTCTTCTGGCTCGAGTCGAAACCAATGCCAGGGGGCACGGTGAACAGATCGGTGACCGTGGCGCCCACGATCGTTACGCCCTGCTCGTATTGGTCGGTGGCCAGGTGGTAGAGATCCACGCGCTCGTCGCCCACGAAGACCATCAGCCGCACCTCGGGATCGATCGCGACGGCCACGTTGCTCTGCCAGAACCCGCCGTCCGACTCGGCGCGATCTGCAAAGGTGTCGGCGACCGGATCGTATTCGAGCATGCGCGCGTTGAGCCGGCGAAAAACGTGGCCGGTCTGGGGATCGTAGGCGCTGGGATCGCCGTAACCGCCGCCCCCAGAAGGCCCGTCGGTCTTGCGGAACCAGGTGCCCGTCTGGAACGAGAAGCTCCAGGTCGCTGCTGAATAATTGCCGCTCTGCCAGAGCGAGCCCCCCATGCTCAAGAACCCATCCACCGGCGCCGGCACATAGCTCAGCCCCGAGTAGGTGTGGCGCGAGCCCGGGTTGCCGTCGTCGTAGACCTCGTGGGTGCCGCCCCCTGGGATCTGAGCCTCAGGCGTGGGCCCCCAGAGCCGCTCCCAGGTCAGCGAGCCCACGTCGAAGACATAGACCTCATTGCCCTTGTAATCGGCATGGCCTCCCCCCCAGAGCACCAGTCGTCCACGAGTGGTGTCGAGGGTGGCGCCTCCCCAGGCGCTGATCACGGCCGCGCAATGGTAGTTGAAATCGTAGTTGGCAGTGTTCAGCGGGCAGACGTCCCGCATCGCCGTGTTCGGGATCTCCACCCACTGTCCCGGCTCGAGGTCGTCGATGATGTCAGCTCGAGCTTCCGCCCCAAAGCTGGTCGCTCCGAGCAAGATCGCCCAAAGGAGTGCATGCCCTGTTCGCATCATGACGCGCATTCTACCACCGAGACGCTGGGCCACCGGACGAGCACCGCGACCCAGGTTGACTGAAACAACCGACGCCGCCATTTCGGTAAAAGTGGGCCGCCCCAATTGGGTCGCTGCGCTTGATCGGTCAGCTGAAATGGCTGGGCGCCTGGTCAGCCAAACCGAGCCGTGGGTATGATCCCCGCCCCTGCATGGGACACGACCAGATCACGAGCAAGGCCACCGGCAAGGCGGCTTCGGGCGAAGCACCCACGCCGGCCGAGGCGGACACTGAGCTCGACAAAACCCAACAGGCCGCAGGTGCGGAGCCTGACGGGCAGGACGCCGTAAGCGCCGAGCACACCACCGAGCGGGACAAGACGATGCCAGCGGCAGGCATCGAGCGCGCTGACCATGTCGGGGGGCTCGCCGGCTACCAAAGTGAGCTCGGCGAGCTGCCGACGGTGGCGCCTGAGTGCTACGCGCCGGTTAGAGAATTCGCCAAGGGTGGCATCGGGCGGATCACAGAGGCCCGTGACCTACGGCTCGATCGCGTCGTCGCCCTCAAAGAGCTGCGGCGCAACACCGCTTACGCCGTCGCCCGCTTCTCCCGAGAGGTGCAGATCACTGCGAAGCTGCAGCACCCGAGCATCATCCCGGTATACGAGGCCGGCCGCTGGCCTAACGGTGCCCCTTTCTTCGCGATGAAGATGGTCGACGGTGGCTCCTTGGCCGAGTCCATCGACTCGTGCGTCACCACACAAGATCACCTCCGGCTAGTGAAGAACGTAGCGGCAGTAGCCGAGGCCATGGCCTATGCGCACAGCCAGAACATCGTTCATCGAGATCTCAAGCCCTCCAACGTGTTGGTGGGACCCTTTGGTGAAACGGTGGTCATCGACTGGGGTTTGGCCAAAGACCTGAGCGGCGACGACGACGATCTGCCGCTCATGGCCGAGTCAAGCACGCCGGACGGTTATCAGACCACCGACGGCGTCGTGCTGGGCACGCCACCGTTCATGCCCCCCGAGCAGGCCTCAGCACAGCCCGTCGACCAGCGGGCGGACGTCTACGCCCTCGGCGCAATCCTCTACCAGGTGCTCTCGGGTCAGGTGCCCTATTTCGAGTACCGCTCCCGCGACATCCTCGGGAAGGTGAGGGAGCGGCCACCAACGCCGCTGTCCAAGCTGCAGCCCGATCTCCCCCCTGACCTGCTCGCCATCGTGCAGAAGGCCATGGAGCGCGACCCAGCGGACCGCTACCCGAGCGCCAAAGAGATGGCGGACGAGCTGCAGCGCTTCACGACCGGTGGGCTCGTCGCCGCCTACGCCTATACGTTGCCAGAGCTGCTGAAGCGCTTCTTGGGGCGCAACAAGGGGGCGGTCGCCACCGGCATGCTGGGCGCCTTGTTGCTGGCGGTCTTCGCATCTTGGAGCTTCATCAACATTCGGGAAGAGCGAAACAAGGCGGTCGACGAGCAAGCCAAAGCGCATCATGCCGCACAGGTGGCTGAAGCGGCGCGGATGCAAGCCGAAGCACGGCTCGACCAAGCGCGGCTCGAGAGCGCCCGCGAATTGGTCAGTCGAGATCCCACCAAGGCCATCGCGCTGCTCAAGATGTTGAGCCGCCCCATCCAAGGTGCAGCGACGATTGCGGCCGACGCCGTGGAGCGGGGCGTCGCCGAACGAGTGCTCGAGGGACACGAGGACCCGATCGAAGCGGTGACGTTCTCTCCTGATGGCCAGCAGCTGGCCACCAGCGGGCGGGACCACACGGTGCGCCTGTGGACCTTGGCCGGCACCCAACCGCTGGTGTTGCGAGGTCACCGTGACCGCGTCCCGGCGCTGGCCTTCGCACCCAACGGCAAGACGATCGTCAGCGGCAGCTACGACCACGACCTTCGCCTCTGGAATCGAGCC
>JAUVCD010000312.1 GCA_030590865.1 Myxococcales bacterium
CAGTGGAGCAGCTGCCCCCTCCGCCTGGGTTACCTTCGTCGGTCTGGGTGTCGCAGTCGTCATCCAGGCCGTTGCACGTCTCGGTAGTCGCCGTGTTGGTCTGCTGGCAGCTGAAGCCGCCGTTGATGCACTGATAGGAGCCGGCTGAACAAATCCCGGGGTTGCCGGTGCTGCACGCGCCGCCCCCGCCAGGATTGGAATCGTCGGAAAGGCGGTCACAGTCGTCGTCCAGACCGTTGCACATCTCGGTGGTCGCCGTGTTGATCTGCTGGCAGCTGAGGCCGCCATTGATGCACTGATAGGTCCCTGCAGCACAGATCCCGGGAACGCCGGTGCTGCACCCACCACCGCCACCTGGGTTACCTTCGTCGGTCTGGGTGTCACAGTCGTCATCCAAACCGTTGCAGGTCTCGGTGGTGGCCGTGTTGGTCTGCTGACAGCTGAGGCCGCCGTTGATGCACTGATAGGTGCCGGCTGAACAGATCCCCGGATTGCCGGTGCTGCACACGCCACCGCCACCTGGATTGTTCTCGTCAGTACTGCCATCGCAGTCGTCGTCTAGACCATTGCAGGTCTCGGTGGTGGCCTGACTGGTCTGTTGACAGCTGAGGCTGCCGTTGATGCACTGATCGACCCCTGCCGCACAAATCCCGGAGTTACCGGTGTTGCATGAACTGCCCCCGCCAGGGTTACCCTCGTCGGCAACGCCGTCACAGTCATCGTCCAGACCGTTGCACTGCTCGCTGCCGGGCTGGTTGGTCTGTTGACACTGGATACCGCCGTTCTGGCAGTGCTCGACCCCGGCCGCGCAAATCCCCGGATTGCCGGTGTCGCAAGCACCACCGCCCCCTGGGTCACCGTCGTCGGTGGTGCCGTCGCAATCGTCGTCCAGCCCGTTGCACTGCTCGGCTACCGGTTGCACCGTCTGGGTGCATTGAACCTGGCCATTTTGGCACTCGAAGAGGCCGACCATGCACTGACCGAGCAGCCCGGTGTTGCAGGCTGCCCCGCCGCCGGGATCGCCCTCGTCGGTGCTGCCATCACAATCGTCGTCGAGGCCGTTACATTGCTCGGCCGAGGGCTGCACGTTCTGGTTGCAGACCAAACTGCCGTTGGTGCAATGCATGGTGCCCGCAGCGCAGACGCCCTGCAGACTGGTCTGGCAGTTGCCACCGCCACCTGGATCGTTCTCGTCCGCTTGATTGTCGCAATCGTTGTCCAGCCCGTCGCACTGCTCTGCCAAGGGCGTGACGTCGCCCACACAGAGCCCCCAGGCACCGTTGGTGCAGGTCTGGAGCCCGTCGGCACATTCGCCGACGTTCTGGGTGGCAGGCGCCCCCGTGTAGCAGGACTGCTGACTCTCGTTCACGCAGCTGCAGCCCTCATCCACCGAGCCGTCACAGTTGTCGTCTGTCCCGTCGCAGGTCTCTGCAGGAGCCGGATTGCCGGGAATGCAGGGATTGGGCACGCCGTTGACGCACTCGTCGACAGTGACCTGGCAGATCCCCAGGCCACAGGTCACGCTGCTGAACCCTTCATCGACCGCACCGTCGCAGTTGTTGTCGGCCAGGTCACACACCTCGTCGACCGGCAGCACCTCGTCGTCGCAGGAGCCCCATTGGCCTGTCAGATCGCAGGTCTGGGTCCCCTCGGCGCACTCCCCGATCCCCAGCAGATTCGGGTCACCGCTGAAACAGCTCTGCGTCTCGCCGTCGACGCACTGACACCCCTCGTCGACCTCGCCGTCACAGTCGTTGTCCAAGCCATCGCAGACCTCGGTGGTGCACTCGTCGCCCCCAACGCCACCCCCGCCGCCAGCACCGCCAGCGCCCCCTGGATCGATGGCATTTCCGGCGCCCCCCACACCTGACGAACCGGGACCGGTCACGTCGGCATCTGAGCCGCAACCGAGGGGCCATAGCATCAGGCCACCACCTGCCAACACCACCAAACAAGTCAGTCTTGTCATTCCGTTCTCCGTCACCATCTAAATTAGCGCTACTTTAGATGGTCGCAGATGCGGCGGTCGGTTGGAAAGCCCAAAGAGAGCACCGCGGCCGGACCACGGCGCCGGTCACCAGGCGGGGCGGGGCCGCCGAATTAGAATTTGGGCCACCACCATGAGTCCAACTGCCCCGGCGATGAGAAGCGCTGCCAGCGGGTGAGCAGCGGCCCAGGACAGCATGGCACCCCCCATGCCCGGCTCCGGCGGGGGGCCTAGCGGACCTCGTACCTCGAGCCCCGCCGAGAGGGCGAAGCACGGGTCGGCCGGCGGCGGCGCAGAACAGACTAGGCTGCAGACCAAGGCGTCGCGATCGGCGCCCACGAAGCCCAGAACGTGCCGGCCGCTCGCCAAGACCGGAGAGGGTTGCGCCGCGCTGCCAGCAAAAGACTGCTGCCAGTGCCCGGCGACAGACTCGATGGGCTCGGATGAGAGCGCACTGAGGCCCGCCCGTTCACGGACCATGGCGCTGGCGCCCGCGAGCACCGCGCCCTCCAGCCCAGGGACCCACAGATCAGCGGCCGCGGTCGCACAAACCAGCTCGACGGCCCCTCCGCCAGGTAACCGGTAGGCTCGCTGGAGCGCGAGCTTTGCGCCTGGCACGGCGGAAAGATCAACCGGTGAGGTCGGCTCTTCCTGGGCCCCGTCGGGCAATGGGATCGCAAGCTGAACTTGATCCGCCGCGACCAGAACCTGTCTGCCCATGGTGTGCGTCGCAACCGCCTCTCTCGGGGCGGCGCGCTAGGGCTTGTCGATGTCGTCGAGGGCTTGAGAGATGTCCTGGCGAAGGCTGGTCAAGGTCTGGCGCAACCGCTTGACCTCCTTGAACACCGGATCATCCGTCTCGACTGGCTCGACTCCCTTGCCACGCAACCTTCGCTTGGCACCGGCGATGGTGTAGCGATGCCCGTAGAGCAGCTCTTTGATCTTGAGCAGGGTGTCGACATCGCGCCGAGAATAGACCCGCTGACCCTTGCGAGACTTGGTGGGACGAACAGAGCGAAACTCGGTTTCCCAATAGCGCAACACGTGGGGCTCGACTCCCACAATCTCAGCCACTTCACCGATGCGGAAGAAGAGCTTGTCCGGCAGCTGCCGCGACGACACCGGCTACTCCCCAGTCGGCTGGGCTTGCCCTTGACTGGTGGACAGCTTCTGATCGGGCGAGTTCAGTGCCAACTTCAGCAGCTGACTCGGCTTGAAGGTGAGCACCCGTCGAGCGCTGATCGTGATGGGTTCACCGGTCTGGGGGTTGCGTCCTTGGCGCTCGCGCTTGTCGCGGAGCACGAAGTTGCCGAACCCAGAAATCTTAATGGCCTCACCACGCCCGAGCGTCTCTTTCATCAGCTCGAAAATGAGGTCCACCAGATCGGCCGCTTCCTTCTTCGAAAAGCCGCCTAGTCTCGTGTAGACGGCCTGCACGAGCTCGAACTTGGTCGTACGCTTCTCTTTGGAACCCTTGCTCATCGTTCGCTTTTCTCCCGAACGCCGGTACGATGCCAGCTACGGCGCCCAAGGTCCAGAGCTACCTCGCTTTGGTGACCTGCAACTTCCGCGTCCCGCCATCGCCGCAGTAGGAGCCAGCGCTGGGGATCGCGGAAGGTCAGACGGTCAAGCAGCCAGATCGGTGACCACCGGCGCTTCGGCTCGGGCCGGCTCGGTGGCACCAGCCGGGGCTTCGCTCTCCATCTCCGGAGGAGCGAGACGACGGCGTGCAACGCCTTCTGCGATGAGCAGATAGGCGATGTAGCTGTAGCCCAGCGTGAACAGGAAGGTGAAAGGCGTCGCGAAATAGTGCCCCGTGTGGATCGACGCGATGAAGGACGCGGCGGACACACAAGCCATCACCATTTCGATGAGCGGCAACTCGCTCCGCATCACGTAGCGCCAACGGTCAGTGCCACGCTTTGGGGTGCGCACGAACTCGCCGGCCTTCTGGTAGAGACCATCTCGTACGCCCGAGGTCAGATGAGGCGCCAGGCCGGCACCCAAGGCGATCAGCCAAGGGAGCAGCTTGAGCGCGCCCCAGCGCGAACGCCCCTGTGCCGTCTCTGCCAACATGTAGAACGCCGCCAGCGAGCTGATCGGCGCCATGCACAGCGGGAGATCGAACAAGAGCGCCATGCGGTAGTCGCTGACGACGTTGACGCTCAGCAGCACCGGCAAGAGCAGCAGGCCGAGCATGACCATCAAGGGGTAGGCGAAGTGGGGCGTCAGGTGGAACACCGCCTCGACCCGCTGGGCGAAGCTCAGCTTGGCGCCAACGACCCTTCGGAGCAGCTTGCGCGCCGTCTGGACGGTGCCCTTAGCCCAGCGGTATTGCTGAGCCCGCAGCGCACCGATGTCCTCAGGCAACTCGGCCGGCGAGACCACATCGACCCGGTAGACGAACTTCCATCCCTTGAGCTGGGCTCGGTAGGACAGATCGAGGTCCTCGGTGATGGTGTCGTGCTGCCAGCCGCCAGCGTCGTCGATGGCGGTCCGGCGCCACATGCCACCGGTACCCGAGAAGTTGAAGAAGAACCCCGCGCCGAAACGCGCCCGGTTCTCGACCAGGTGGTGACCGTCGAGCATCAGCGCCTGGATACGAGTAAGCAGTGAGGCGTCGCGGTTGAGGTGGGCCCAGCGGGCCTGCACGGCCCCGACCTTGGGATCTCGGAAGTGGCCCACCAGCGCGCGGGCGAAGTCGGGGCTGGGCACGAAGTCTGCATCGAAGATCGCCACCAGCTCGCCCTTGACCGTTGCGAGCCCGTTGTCCAGGGCGCCCGCTTTGTAGCCAGTGCGGTCGACTCGATGGACGTACTCGGCGTCGAAGCCGCGCTCCCTCAGCTTCCCAACCTCCGCCCGGGCCAAGGCCTGGGTCTCGTCGATCGAATCATCGAGGACCTGGATGTGGAGCCGGTCCTTGGGGTAGTCCATCAAGGCCACCGACTCGAGCAGCCGCACGATCACGGTGGACTCGTTGAAAATCGGCAGCTGGATCGTCACGACCGGCAGCTCGTCGTCGCTCATCGGTGGCCCGGCAAGCTCGGCTGCAGCCTCAATCTTGTCGCGATGCCGTCGGCACAGCAGGACGAGATGAAGGCGATGCAAGCCATAGGCGCTCAGAACCAATAGGACTGCGAAATACGCCACGCACAACAGAATGATCATCATAGGTTAATGTCCGGCGTACCACTCGTGCCCGACACAAATGTCACTGGGATGTATTTGTTTGCATAAGGTTGTCACGTGTTGACCTATACTGCTGATATGCTTCGATATTTAAGGATTGGCCGAGCCGCAAAATCAGCCGTGGTTAGCCTTGGTTTTATGGGTTTGTTGGGCGCGGCAGCCTGCGTCGACAAGGCGCCGGACGGCATCGGGCTCACCCGGTCGGGGCCTGGCGCGACGGTGCGCTACGACCTGAGCCACAAGCCCCTGCCCGCCATTCCACTACCCAACAACACGGCGACTTGGGCTGACCCGACCAGCCGCACCGGCCTGCGCGTCAACGCCAGTCTGGTGGCCCCCACCAGCATCGAGCAGCGGGCCCGCGAGCGATTCTCCGAGATGGAGGGCTGGGGCACCTTCGCGCCCATCACGGTCTCATTCGACTGTCCCGACTCGCACGCAGATTACGCCGAGCAGGAGGGACCGGCCCTCAATCTGGCCAACCTGCGGAGTCGCCACCAAGGGGACGATTACGACTTCGTCGACGACGCCATCTACGTCATCAACCTCGACACTGGCGTTCCTGCGGTGCTCGACGTCGGTAACGGCAACTTCACCTACACGCTGCGAGAGCTCGACAAGTACTGGGCCAACGACACCCGGGTCACCGAGCGAAACCTGCTGTTCGAAACCATCGACGAGACCAACGGCGGGGCCATCACCGAATACGCCCCCCGATACGATACCGATTTCGATGGGGTGCTCGACCGGCCCAACTTCGCGACCCTCGATGCCTGCAAGGGTCCGGACCCGGAGTGCGATGCCCGGGACCATGCCGACTATGGAACCGACCGCTGCGTCGAGCTGCGTCGGGCTCGGGACCGGTGCGTCGCCGACGAGCTGCTGACTTGGTACGAGCGGGAGACGGACACGCTCATTGTGCGACCGCTGCTGCCGCTCGACGAGATGACGCGTTACGCCGTGGTGTTGACCGATCGGCTCATCGACAGCATGGGCAACCCCGTCAAGTCGCCTTTCGAGCACGTGTACCACGCCACCCAGCAGAGCACGGCGCTGCGGGTCGCTCAGATCCTCGACGACCCCTACTTCGAAACCTACTACGGCGACTTGCGCGGCACCGGCCTGGACCGAGTGGCTTTCGTCTGGAGCTTCACGACCCAGCCGACGGTGGACGACCTGAAGCGACTGCGCGACGGGCTCTACGGTCAGGGCCCCTTTGCACGCTGGGCCACCCAATATCCGCCCCAGCTCGAGCTTCAGCGCCTGGTGGGCCTGACCGGTGGCCTGGTCGACGGCATGACGGACAAGCCCGATTGGGTGACCAGCGAAACCGGGGTGGACGCGGGCTGCCCCAACAAGGCCGACCAGCTGTGGACCGCCGACTACCCAGGCATGCGGGACACCATCCACCAAATGCTGGAGAGCCTCGACCTGATCAACCCAGGCCCGGACGCGCAACTGCTCTTGCGCAAGGCGGAGAACATCAGCCACATGGTCGTCGGCACCTACCAGGCACCCTACTTGCTGGAAGGAGGCCCCCAGTCCACCGATCCCAACGCCGCCTTCAACATCAACTACACCACGGGCGAGGCGGTCGAGAGCAGCGACACGGTCCAGTTCTGGATGATCATCCCCAAGGAGACCGAAGCGCACCAACAGCCTTTCGACGTGACCCTCTTCGGTCATGGCTACACCAGCTCGATGTTCGAGGTGATCCTCTACGCTGGGCTGCTGGCCGAGCAGGGAGTGGCGACGATTGGGACCAACGCCATAGGCCACGGGCTGGTCGTCGACGGAGGCCTGACCACCGTTGGGCGGGCGATGCTCGCCGGCGCCTGCTACGCGCCGATGTTCGATGCCCTCACCCTGGGTCGCGCCCGAGATCTCAACCGGGACGGCATCAAGGACTCAGGCGGCGACTTCTGGTCCAGCTACCTGTTTCACACCCGTGATGGCGTGCGCCAGTCGGTCCTCGACCACATTCAGCTCGTCCGCGTCATGAGGGAATTTGGAGTGACGCCGGGCACCATGAGCTGTCGCGATGACGGCGCCACAGGCAGCAAGGTCGTGCCTTGCGACTTCGACGGTAATGGCCAGATCGAGGTGCCTGGCGACTTCGACGGCGACGGTGTGGTGGACGCCGGCGGTCCGAACGTCACCTACGGAACCTGGGGCGAGTCGCTGGGAGGCATTCTGAGTGGCATCCACGGCGCCATCGACGCCTATGTGACCAGCGCCGTGCCAGGCTCGGGCGGTGGCGGACTGTCAGACATCGGCTTGCGCTCCTTCCAAGGGGGAGTGGTCGAAGCGGTGCTGCTGCGCCTCTGGGGACCGCTGGTCGTCTCGGTCCCCGCCGCGGAACGCCAGCAATGCACGCCCGCCTCGAAGGACAAAGATCGCTGCACGAGCTGCTCGGAAGGCCAGCTGTCGGTGCGCTGGGTGCTGCCTGACATCAACCGCACCGGTGAGGTGGAGATCGACTGTCTCGAGCAGAGTGACCTAGCTAACACCACCGTTCGGGTGCTCAACTACGACAATGGCGAGGTGCGCTGCGCCCGGGTCGACGACCACCATCGCTTCCGCGTCGGGCTGCCCACCTCGACGGGCGATCAGATCGCCATCCAGCTCTACGACGGGAAAGACTCGGTCACGAGCTATGACGGTTGCGAGCTTTCGGGCGAGCCGACGCTCCGACGCGCCATCACCTCGTGGGGCGTGGGACGGTTCCTCGAAGGGGCGCCTAACGGCGAGGACTCGGCCCATTGTGAGCACGCCGCTTGTGGCGCCTACCAGGGCCGTTTCTTCGGCCAAGGCACGACGCTCACAGCCCCTGGCGAAGGTTTCGGCCACATCCGGCAGACGCCCGAATTGCGACGGTTCATGTCTCTCGCTCAGGCGGCACTCGAGCCTGGCGACCCTATCGCCTTCGCTCCTTATTACGCCCTCAAGCCGATGACCGATCCCTTTGGGGCGACCATCGAGCCCCACGCCGTGCTCACCCTCAACACCATTGGCGATCAGAGCGTGCCGCTGAACGCCGGCATCGCCTTCGCTCGGGCTACCGGCGCCCTGCCCTTCATGCGCCCCAACCAGGCCGGCCTCTATCCCGAGTACGCCGATTATGTGACGCCGGCGGATCTCTACGCGGCCCTCGGGGGCACCACGCCCAATCAAGAGCTGATCGATCGGCATGTCATCGAGGGGATCACCAAGCTGGCCCGCCATCCGGCCTCGAGCATTGACTGCCCGACGAGCGCCAACATGGCCGGACCGGCTGCCACCTTCTTGGACGCCAGCGGCGATGCCCATAGTTGCCTTGCCACAGGCTGCACCGAGGCCACCGAGTCCCAGGGCGAGACGCGACTCTGCACCAGCGGTCAGCACTGCAACTACGAGTCCGGCGCCTGCGTGGCCAATGAGCTCGGCGTGATGCGCTGCGCCGAGGCCCTGTGGGACGCCGACGACCTGGATGAAGGCAAGCACCAGTACTTCGAGCAAGCCTCGCCGATCCCTCATCGGCTGGCGCGGTTGACTGCTTCTGCCGCCAACCTGAGCTTGGCGGAGGTGTGGGCCCCCAGGCTCGCAGGCGCGCCTTTTGCCAGCGACGCTGACGGCTGGACACCCCAGCCGGCGCCGGCCGGCAGGCTCACGGCGCTGCTCAACGCCTACACGGTGCCCCAAGGCGAGCACACCTTCATCAACGGCAACCCGTGCCACAGCTTCGACCATGGCACCTACCTGACCCGCCTGGTGGGGCGCTTCTTCGCCTCCGATGGGACGGACCTGTACTACCTGTCCCACCCTGCGAGCCACCACTGCATGGCAGCGGCCGCGCCGACCTGCGACTTCGCTCAGTAAGCGCTAGGAGGCGGTACCGCAGCGGCCGCAAAGACCTGTGGCGAACCAGCCCCCTAGCTGTTCTTGTCGCCAAACAGGGCGTGCTTGACATAGCCCAGCTGGCTGCGGGCGATCTCCTTGGCCGCGGTCAGCGGCTCGACGTCTCGTATCGACGTCTCGGTGAAGAGCTTGCCGGTCTCGTAGAGCTCCCGGGCCACACCCCGCTTGAGCTTTCCGCTCGACGTCTTGGGCAACACGCCGGCGTCCAGCGGCACGACGTCATCGACGGCCAGTCCGGTGGCCTGCCGCACCAGCTTGCGGACCTCGGCGTTGAGTGCATCTCGCGCCTGTGGATCGCCGATGGACGTTTCGTAAAGGACGACGACGCGCTCCCGGTCGTTGAGTGGCTTGCGGGTGCCGAAGGCGACGACATTTCCTTTGCGCACCCCCTGAACCTTGCTGGCCTCCCACTCCAGATCCTGGGGGTAGTAGTTGCGGCCGTTGATGATGATGAGCTCTTTGCTCCGCCCGCAGATGAAGACGTCACCGTCGACCAAGTACCCCAGGTCGCCGGTACACAGCCAACCGCCTGCCAGCGACTGGCGGGTGAGCTCGGCATCATCGAAGTAGCCCTGAGCGATACTGGGACCTCGAAGTCGTACCTCACCGACCACCCGATCGGGCAAAGGTGACTTACTCTCCCGGTCATCGAGCTCGAAGACGGCCAGGTCGTGGCCTGAGAAGGCCTTGCCCAGGTTGACCAGGGCGAGGGTCCCCTCCCCCCGCGCCGGCTTGGCCTTTTTCTCGGCAGCCAGCTCAGCGGCATCCACCTGATCGATGGCCACACCGCCCCCCAACTTGCCGAACGAGATGGCCAAGGTCGATTCGGCCATGCCGTAGCAAGGCATGAAAGCCTTGGGATTGAAGCCGATGCTTGCGAAGCGCTCGGCGAAGGCTCGCAGGTTGTCGGCCCGAATCGGCTCGGCACCACAGCCCGCAGCCCGCCAGGTCGAGAGATCGAGCCCCTCGATCTGCTTGTCTCGCACCCGCTTGACACAGAGGGCGTAGGCAAAATTGGGCCCGAAGGAGATGTTCGCTCGATGGCGGCAAATGGTCTCGAGCCAGCGCACCGGCCGCTTCAGGAACAACATGGGCGGCAAGAAGCTGATGGTGTTGCGGCGGTACAGCGGGGCCAGCACGAAGCCGATGAGACCCATGTCGTGATAGAGGGGCAGCCACGAGACCCCAGAATCGGCGCCGGCATCGACCTTCAGGCCCAAGTCCATAATGGCGTGCACGTTGGCCGCGATGTTGCCGTGGCTCACCACCACGCCCTTGGGCTTGGAGGTGGACCCGCTGGTGAATTGGAGAAAACAGGTGTCGTCGAGCGTCACCGTCTCGGGCTTGAACGTCTCGCGAGCCCGACGCAGCGACTCGACGGCCACCACGTCCTTCAGCGCCGGCGCCTGGGCTGCAATGGTGCCCAGCAGGCCTTTGATGAGCCCATTGGTCAACAGAATCTTGGCGGCGCTCTTGGCCACGATGTGGA
>JAUVCD010000407.1 GCA_030590865.1 Myxococcales bacterium
GGCCGCGCCGCTTGTCGCGTTCTCTAACCATGAAAGCCCACACGTTCCTGTCGACCGCCTGGTTGGCCGCAGTGCTTGGCGCTGGCTGCGCATCCCCCGAAGCGATCAGGCCTGTCGAGCAGCGGCTCACCCCTGCCACCCATCAATTGGCTGGCGAGGTCACCGCCTCGCTAAGCGTGCCCGTTCGGACCAAGGGCGCGCCTGCAGACGACCCAGGGGCTGCCAGACCGCTTTCGACCCTCCACTTTCGCCAGCTCGTCGAGACCCTCTCCGAACCTGACGCCGATTTCTTCAGCGACAACTTCATTTCCAATGAGACGTCCTACCTCCAGATCACCGATGCCCTCGGTGAGCACGTATCGCAGGGGGGCGTCTACCTCGGCGTAGGCCCGGAGCAGAACTTCACCTACATCGCCCTGACCAAGCCGAGCCGTGCCTACATCGTCGACGTTCGACGAGACAACATGGTGCATCACCTGCTGTTCAAGGCGGCCTTCGACACCGCCCGATCGCGCTCCGAATTCCTCACCCTTTTGACCGGCCGGCCTTACGACGATCAGACGCCGCTGCCCGCCGAGGGGTCGATAGACCAGGTGCTGGCCCACGCCGAGCGCCTTCCGGCAACCCAAGAGAGCTACGAACAAGTCCACCGCAAACTGCTGTCCCGTATCGAGGGAGTCTACGGCTTCGAGCTAGACGCCACCGACAGCCGCTCACTGCAGCGCAGTCATCGGGCATTTTTCACCGACGGGCTCGACATCCGCTTCAAGCTCCGCGACCAGGCATTCCGCAAGTACCCGAGCCTCCGTGAACTGCTGACCGCCACCGACCCCCGTGGCCGGCAGCAGGGCTTTTTGGCGACCGAGGATGCCTTCCGTTTCGTTCAACGCATGCAGCGAGAAAACCGCATCATCCCCTTGGTCGGTGACTTCGCAGGCGACCGGGCGATGCCCGGCCTGGCCGCCCATCTTGCCGAAGAGAGGCTGACGGTGTCGTCGTTCTATGTCTCCAACGTAGAACAGTACCTGATGGGTGACGGCGTCTGGTGGAAGTGGCGACGGAACATCGCGGCGCTGCCCACCGATGACCGGAGCGTGTTCATTCGGGCCTATCTCGACCAGGGTAAGCCTCACCCCGAGCAGCTGTCGGGCCACCGCACCACCACGACGCTGCAACGTATCGCCGACTTCAACCAACGCAAGCGGCCCTATGCCTCGATGTTGGCGCTGGCCACTGACAACATGCTGGCGCTGCGCTGACGGTGGCTGTACCGCTGCGGCTCGGCGGCTGATCCCGCCTGGAGCGCTAGCCAGCCCGTTCGACGACGTGCTACGCCACAGGGCGCGCCCTTCCGGCGCCCCTTCTCGAGCGCACGAGGCATGTCGTGGACAACGACGAATTCTCTCACCTTCGACTTTGGCTGAAAAAGACTCAGGAGGAACTCGGTCAGCTGTTGGGGATCTCCGTCCAGGCCGTGCGCAGCTATGAGCAGGGCTGGCGCCCGGTGCCGGTGCACGTTGAGCGACACTTGCTGTTCCTCGTCTCCCGGCGGTCCGCGGCTCCAGGCTCGCCCAAGCCCTGTTGGATCGTGAAAGATTGTCCCCAGGCGGTCCGCAATGCATGTCCAGCCTGGGAGTTTCAAACCGGCGAGATATGCTGGTTCATCACCGGCACGCACTGCCATGGAACCGTGCAGAGCGATTGGGCCGAGAAGATGCAGCTGTGCCGCCAGTGCGAGATGCTGCGTCCGCTGCTGCAGCTTGGTAAGTAATTCTGCAACTCAGCGCGCTACCCGCTAGTGCGGCGTAGCGAATGGGGCGCGAGATGCGCGACGGAAACGGGTGAGGAGCAGGGGATGATCGAGCTGCAGGGTGACCGCCTGAAGTTCTCTTTTCCCGGGGTTCACCCAGGGGCGCGGCTGACCATCGAGCTGCAGCGCACCTTGCGCATCCCCGATGATGGCAAAGACTACCCCTTGCCGCCTGGGCTCGGCCGCTTCCCGCTACGACACGTGGATGACTTCGCTAGCCAGATGCCCCCCCAATGGCTCGACCGCGGCGGGGTGCTGCTACCCATGTACCAGTCTGAAGCACTGTGGCTGCGCTTCGAGCCACACTACGTGCTGCCCCATCAGACCCACTACCCCTTCGCGGTCAAAATCGCCGCCGGCAAGATCAACGCAGTCACCGGTGATCCCCAGAGCGACGAGCTGAGCGACCCACCTCAAGACTACTTGGTGGTTCCCGAGCAGCCCTGGCTGGACGGCTACTGTGTCGACACCGGTGTGATCCGCCAGTTCGTCGCCATGCCGCTGGGCGCAGGCTACACCGCCGAAGAACAACTGAGCGGCACCGCCGAGCAGGGGGGCGTGCAGATCATCGCCTATCCGATGAAGCGCGACGTGTTCGAACGGCGCTTTCCCAAGAGCCGTCTGCTCGGCGCGCTCCATCGGGTCCTGGGCGCGCCGGAAGCCGCCGCTGCACCCCTCGACGTCGCGGTAGCCGTCTCCGCCGATCTCGGCCTCGCCGCCGGCGGGCGCATGCGCCAGGAAATATACGATGATCCCTTCGGCCTTCAGGACTGGGATCAGGACCATGGTAGCCAGTGCTGCATCCACATCGCCAATTCGCTGATGTGGCGCACCATCACCCACCAGCAGCCGCCGACGGCGCCACCAACCGCCAAGGACTACGCCCGCTCTGGCCTGCCCTGGTTCGACTACTACGGTGACGGCAAGCCCCTCAGTGCCGGCGACAAGCTCAAGAAGAAGCTGCGCAGCATCGCTCAGCTGGCCGAGCAAAGGGGCCAGCAGCCCCTGCCGAACAACGAATCGGTCGAGGTGGAAGACAAAGTGCGGCCCCTGCGTGCCGGGCTGAAGCGAGGACAGGTGCGCGAGGGCTGGTTCTAACAGCTTGCGCCACGGAGAACGCCCACCACGGCCAGGGTCGCTCTGCTTCGCCCCCAGGCTCGCTGATTTCGAGGAGCCCAACCGCCTGAGCCACTATACTGAGGCGAATGGCCAAGCGCAGGATCTCGCGCGTCCCGGTCAAGCTCGAAGCTGCCGGGGACACCGACATTGGGGGACGATCCCACAACGAAGATTCGATCCTGCTCCGGCCGGACCTGAACTTGTTCATCGTCGCCGACGGCGCCGGGGGGCAAAACGCTGGCAACGTCGCGTCGAGCATTGCCACCACCACGGTGGCCCACTTTTTCGAGCAGACCAAACCGGGAGCCGACAAGCTGCCGGATCTCGACTCGCTGGGACTACCCACCGCAGCCCGGCGCCTGTCGGCGGCAGTCCACGAGGCGAACAAGGAGATCCTGGCCATCGCCGAGGGCTCGGACCGCCATCGCGGCATGGGAACCACCATCGTTGCGGCGCTCTTCGCCCTCGACCGCCGCTGGGTCCACATCGCCCAGGTCGGCGACAGCCGCTGCTATCGGTTCCGGGATGATCGCCTCGAGCTGCTGACCCGGGACCACTGCATCGCCACCGACGTGCTCGAGCTGCGGCCTGACATCGATGATGCGGTGATGGCCACCCTACCGAAGAACTGCATCACCCGCGCACTCGGCATGCAGACCGATTTGCGGGTATCGATGCGTACCCGCTCCTTCGCCCATGGGGATCGCTATCTGCTCTGCTCCGACGGGCTCAGCGACGTCGTGGATCACGAGCAAATCGCCGAGGTTCTGGGCCTCGATGCCGAGGTCGACGAGTTGGTACGCCTACTGCTCAACATGGCCTTAGAGGCAGGCGCTTCGGACAACGTAGCCATGGCGCTGATCGACTGCTCCGTCGCCGGAGCCCATATCAAGACCGCCACCCGGCCGTTCAAGAAATTGACGCCTAGCCCGATGCCCAAGGTGGCTGACCCAAAGGTCGTGCGACCTAGGCTCGACACCATCACCGAGGAGAACGCGCCGGAAATTCTGCTGTTCCGCGACGGTCACGATCGCGAGTCCGCCCCGATGATTCACGTCGTGCCCCTCCAGAGCGGCACTCAAGAGGTGCTCGATGCCGTAGCCGGTGTGATGGCGCCCGACTCCGCTCCGCCTCCAGCCATGGCGCCTCCGGCCATGCCGGCAGCGGCCAAACGCCGGAAGGAGAAGCCCTCGCCGGCCACGGCCGACTCGCCGACGAAGAAGGCCGCAGGCCCCGACAAACACGACTCAGGCCGCTACGCCATCATCGAAGGCGTGGCCAGCGCGGAGCAAGACGAGCCGGATGAGGACTTCAACCCGCGACTCACCAGAGCCATGGACCCGCTCCAAATGGACCGCGTTGGCGGCGCAAAAAAGGCTCCGACCAGTCAGCGCTACTCGGCCCCGCGACGAAACGGGGCGTCTTCGTCGGTGCTCGACGAGCCTGCCCGCTCTGGCAACACCGCCGCTCCGCCAGGGCCAATACTCGACTACGACATGGGCGACCTGTCGTCTCCGAAAGAGGCCAAACCAGAGCCCGACGACGCGGAGGAAGAGGCCACGGGTCGAGCAGCAACGCCGCCGCCGGTCCGATCCAAGCAGCAGACGGACGCCGGGCCCAAGCCCCGCCTGAACCTGCCGACCCAGGCCCGTAAGCGCAAGTCACGGCCCAAGGCGCCAGCCGTTCACGAACGAAGACCAATCCAGAAGCCACCTACTAAGCCACAGATCAAAGACGTACTGCCCGACCCGCCCGTCGTGGAGCCACCGATCACGCCAGGGCGGGGCGGAACGACGCCGGGGCTCGCTCCCGTCCCGCCTCTCGATGAACCGCCCCGTGAAGCTTTCGATACCAGCGAGTTCGTCGGTGAGGACAACGTTCCCTGCCACGCTTGCGGCAGCATCATCAGTCGAATCTCCGAGCATTGCATGTATTGCGGCGCCGAGACCGGCTTCGTGACCAAGTGACGCGGCCCACCGACACTGGGCAAGCCGGCCCAGCACAGCGAAGAGCCCGACCGGGTGGGGACTCTTGACTAGGAATGCGTTTGGCGCCCGGTTTCGCGGGTCGCGGCCGAAGTGATAGGGTGGTGGTGGAAGAGGAGACTTGGCATGAATCTTCGACGACTCCTGGGCGCGATGGTCTGTACAGCTGCTCTCATCGGAGCGGCCAGCTGTGGGGACGATGAGAAGGGCGACCCCTGGACCAGCAGCGGGAGCGGCACCGGTGGAACGACCACCAGCAGCTCCACCACCTCCTCCACCAGTGGCACCGGCGGGTCGTCCACCAGTGGCACCGGCGGCTCCACCGGTGGCGGCGGCATGGGCGGTGGCGGCATGGGCGGTGGCGGCGGCGCCGGTGGTGCTGTGGGCGGCGCGGGCGGCGTAGGCGGCGTAGGCGGCGTAGGCGGCACCGGCGGGAATTAGCCCGAGCGCCAACGGGTTTGCGCTAGTCCAGCGCTGTTGAGGAGCACGTGATCATCCTCCGCGGCGGTTCGCGCTGCTGGTCATGGTGACGCCTGGCGCTACGAACCTACTGGAACGAGCCGGGATCCCCACCTGGGGCAGGCGGATACTCCTCAGTCGGCTCGACCGGCGGCGGCAGCGGCGGCGGCCCTGGGGGCGGCGGCGTGGCGAAGGGGCTAGTGGCCACCACGGCAGCAGCGTCTCGACCGCCCTCGCCTTCCTCGCCCGGGTCGAGCATCGGCTCTTCGAACTCTGGCCCGATGCCCCCAGGCGGCGGCGGGTAGTCAGGCTCGGCAGAGGACGCGGCACAGGACGCTGCGACCGCCACGACGAGACTGATGCCGAGCAACCTGGGATAGGTCGGCCGGCGACGACTGCAGAACGGACGAGCGGGGCGGCGGTTCAGGTGGGTCATGTCGTGCTTTGCTCCTGCCGGGTCCTGCAAGCTTGCTGGGGACGCACCCGTTGTGTCCCCAGATCAACGAGCGGCATCTCCCACAGCTTACAGCTAGTGCACGGTGAGGTCCCCACCTCACCACTGGCTTCACCCCTTCACTGCTCCCGCCGTCAGCCCCGCCACCAGGTGGCGCTGAACAAGATAGAACAGCGCCATCACCGGAATGGACACCACCAAGGCACCAGCGGCAAAGGCCGGCCAGTTGGCGTCATGCTCCCCTACGTAGCGTTGCAGCACCACCGGCAGGGTGAACATCTCTTCACGGCCAAGCAGTGTGGCAGCCAAGATGAACTCATTGTAGGCGCTCATGAAGGCGAACAGACCGGTGACCGCAATCGCCGGCCGTGCAGCGGGCAAGACCACCCGCACGAAAGCCTCAGCCCGCGTGGCGCCATCAACCATCGCCGCCTCTTCGAGATCGACGGGAATGGACTCGAAGGCCGCCCGCAATTGGAAGATCGCGAAAGGTACCGACGTCGAGGCGTAGCAAAGGACCAGGCCGGTGCGCGAGTTGAGCAGATTGAGGGCGTCCAGCAGCAGGTACAGAGGAACAGCGCTCGCCACGGCTGGAAACATCTGGGTCGCGAGCAGTGCCCGCATGCTGCCGTCCTTGCCGATGAACTCGAAGCGAGCCAGCGCATAGGCCACTGGGATGGCGATGGCCACACCAACGATCGCCGTGGCCGACGAGATGACCCGGGAATTGAAGAGCTGTCGACCGAACAGCCCCTGCTCGCCATCAGGGGTCTTCTGGGTGCTGCCCACCACCTCCCGCAGGTGATCTAGGGTCGGCTGCTCAGGCCACGGCAAGAGCCGTGGATCCGGCGTCTGCTCACCGCTGAACGCCTGGGCGATCACCCACAACACCGGGTAGAGCGCGAAGGCCACCACCGTCAGCAGCGCCAGGTGAACCAGCAGCGACTCGAGCTTGCTCGGCTGGTCTCTCACGACGCGCGACCTCCCGCCGTGGCCGCCACGGCAGCAGCCGCCTCGCGCCGTGCCTCGCGCCACTTCTGGAGTGTCTCGATCCAGCCCGGCAGCCGCGTCCAGACGAACAGCAGCATGAAGATGAGCACCGCATAGGCACCGGCGTAACCATACTGAGCCTGTCGGGTGAAGGCCCATCGGTAGGCTTCCGAAACCAGGATGTCGGTCTGACCGTCAGGCTCGCCGCCTGACACCAGGAACACGACGTTGAACATGTTGAAGGTCCAGATCCCACCGAGCAGCGCCGCCGGAACCATGGTGGGCCGGATGATGGGCAAGGTGACCCGCCAGAACCGCTGCCAGCGCGTGGCGCCATCGACCTCGGCGGCCTCGAGCACATCCTTGGGCACGCCCGTGAGCGCCGCCAGGGTGACCACCATCATGAACGGAAAGCCGAGCCACACGTTGGTGGCCACATTGGCTGTGAAGGCAGAGGTGAAGCCGGAGAACCAGCTGATGGGCTCGAGGTGGACGCCCAGCACCTCGGACAGCGTCTGGGTCAGCGCAGTGACGGCACCGAACTGGCGATGGAACATCCCCTTCCAGGCCAAAGCAGTAACGTAGCTAGGCACCGCCCAGGGGATGATCAACAGGACCCGATAGACGGCTTTGAACCGAAGCGTGGGCCGGGAGAGCAACACGGCCAAGACCATGCCGATGGCCATGTGGAAGAACAGGTTCACCACCGTCCAAGCGATGGTGATGATCAGCACGAGGTAGAACGAGCCGCTGGCCAGCAACGGACCGCCACGGGCCGTCAAGATCTCGACGAAATTGGCGAGCCCCACGTAATGCTGGGCGCCGGGGCGGCCAGCGAAGAGGGAAATGGCCGCGCCGGCGATCAAGGGCACGAAAACCAGAAGCCCGACGGCCAATACGCCATGAGCGATGTAGCGATAGGCGGGCAAGGAGTCCCGAAGACGCTCCCGGAACGAGGCCTCTCGGGCCCGCCGCACGAGCTGCCAAGCCCCGAGCAAGCACAGCACACCAACGAGCAACAAGGCAGGCGCGGGAGAGGCCGGTGGCGGCGGGGGCCGCCGGACGTCATCAAAACGCCGTTGGGCCTCGGTCAGTGCTTCTCGCGCACCCACCGTTCCGTTGAGCGCTTTGCGCAGCGCCTTTTCAGCCGGCTCCCAGACCGCCCGCATGGCGATGGAGGTCGGCATCGGAACGCCGAGTTGCGCCTGCTCGCTGAACACTTTGAGCAGCTCGTCGTCCTTCGGCACCACCACGTCGCTACGGGCCGAAACGGTGCGGGCCACTCGCTGCCGCAGCTCGCCGGCGCTCCGACTCGCGATCAGCTCAGCGAGCCTCAGGACCGCGGGCCGGCGGGCGCCCTCGGGGGACAACATGACCGCCTCGACGGTCAACAGCGGTCGCATCCGTTGGCCGGTGGAGGCGAGCTTGGGCAAGACCGCCACCCGATAGGGCACCTTGGAATCTGCCAAATCGCTGGCCAACCACGGTCCGCTGATGGCAAAAGCTGCTTTGCCCGAACGGAAGAGACGAGTCACCAAGGCACCGTCGGCACTCTCCGGCACCTGCCCGCTGTCGACCAGGTGCTTGGCCAGAGCGATGGAGGCCTCGGCCTCCGGGCCAACGAAGCCGAACTGGTCGTCCTCGGTGAGCAGCCGCCCGCCGAAAGCCGTCAGCAGTGGCGCATGGGCATAGACCCCGCGATTCTCGTAGGCCAGCAAGAACGAGCCTGCCGGCAACGGGGCACGCAAGGTCTCGGCCATACCCTCCAGCGTGGTGGGTGCCCGGGCCACCAGATCC
>JAUVCD010001064.1 GCA_030590865.1 Myxococcales bacterium
GAAATGAGCCACTGCGTCGCAACTCACGAGCACGACGCAAACTCGGGCGAGGCTGCCTACTTCAATGGCACCATTGGAAATTCACGCGTGACGATTGAAACGATTGGAGTAAGCGGTAAGTGGGCAGTCGGTGAAGCGCGCGGTCTTCAGAACCGCGACCTGACATCGGCGGAGTACGGGGACCTCGGCGTTTGGATCACAGAACTCAATCGAGTCGCCACCCATGGGCCTTGGCAATACTCGGCGGATGACATTCCCTTTTAGATCACGGGCAACTCTCACACACAGCGCGTTCGCTGCCGTCCTTCACCCTGCGGAGTGTCAGACCCCTCTAGTAGAGTGTCACTATGGGATCTTCTTCCGCCAAAACGCTGGCACGTCGACAAGACTCGACGCAGCTGCGAAGGCAGTGGAAACTTCTGCGCCTACTGTGGGGGTCACGCGTCGGCAAGACCGCGCTTGAGCTATCCAGAGAGCTCGACACCTCCAAGTCCACAATCGAGCGCGACCTCGCGACTCTGCAACAAGACTTCGCCATCACGACGACGAGCGAGAAGCAAAATCGCCAGCGCTACCACTACGTAGGCGAAAACGAGCCCGTCCCCATGGCGCGCTTCGGCCCCCTTGAACTGCTAGCCCTCGAAGCAGGCCGCGCCGCCCTTGGTCCCCTGGCCGGCACCCTGCTAGCAGACAGCCACAAAGCCGCCGACGCCAAAGCTCGCCTCTCGACACGCAGCAGCGACAAACCCGAGTGCCGCCGAGCCGCATCCATCTTTCGCGTGATCACCCCGGGCGTCGAGCGCACCTCCTCCGACCTCGTCGATGACCTAGTCGATGCCACTGCCCGCGGCATTCGCGTCATCATCGACTACCGCCGCAGCGGCTGCCCAACGAGCCGCTGCATCACGACCGACATCCTGCGCCTCGTTACGTTCAAGGGCTGCCTCTACGCCTTCTGTCGCAGCCCCAATCACGGCGGATTCTATTGGTTGGCCGCTAGGCGCATGACCTCATGCACCCTGCTTGGCAAAGCTATCGAGCCCATCTCCGATTCCGTAATCGACGGGTATCTCGATGGCGCCTTTGGGCTCTCGCTTGATCCCGACAACATGCGCGACGTGGAAATTGTCTTCGCCGCAAGCGTTGCCGACCGCATCCTGGCTATGCAGCATCACCCGGATGAACGGGTTGAACATCTCGATGACGGCCGCGCGGTCTATCGCCTGCGCACTAGCTCCAAGTACGAGATCTTAACCTGGGTGCTCAGCTTTGCGGGCAACGCGGAGCTGAAGGCACCAGCGGATTGGCGGCAAGAGCTCGTCGAGCGAGCGATGAGAGCGGCGGGGGTGCATGGCGGAAGCAACGGACCATCCGAATCACACCCCCGTACCTGAGCGGGGCTATCGAGTCTTTCGTCCGTGAAGCAACTCGAGTCGAAGGAATCCGTAGAGCTCGTGGTAACGCCCATAGCCAGCACCACCCTGAAGCTCTACGCCACCGCCGCTCATGTTTAGGAGAATCTGTTTGAAGCCCATGTAGCCAAAAGCAAAAACCTCCACCCGAGGATCGAAGAGCCCAACGAGCTCACCGTCAAACGCGCTCGGTCCGGCGCGTGAATACAGGGCATAACCTAAGGTGTCGGCGGTGACACCAATGCCCACATCACGAGAAAGCATCTGCTCGGGATCTGGGTCGAACTCCGGTGTGGTTAGCTGCCATTGGGTCCAGTGGTGATAGCGAGCGCTTGTTCTCAGAAATGCGATTCTGGGCAGCGACTTCCCCCGAGAGGCTCCGGAATAGTTCTCTGGATAGAGATCAACATCGACTTCGCGGAGATCAAACGCACGTACGGAGACTGACCCGCCTCTCCCGGACTCCTCGATTCTGCCAACCTCTCCGCTCAACAAATGAAACTGCACGCCCGGCTTTCCCCGGTGCTGCGCATTGGCACTCATAGAGAC
>JAUVCD010001006.1 GCA_030590865.1 Myxococcales bacterium
CAGAAGTCGAGACCACGAAGAGGCACTCCTCGACTCGCTGCCGATACCATCGGGCTGATTAGGCGCATGGCCTTGGACAACGTGACGTGGGGCAGTGAACGCATCCGCGGCGAGTTGCTGAAGCTTGGCATCCGCGTGAGCAAACGCACGGTCCAGAAGTACCGGCGCCAAGCGCGTGGACCCCAGCCATGGGGCCAGAGCTGGTCGACGTTCCTGAAGAACCATTCCAATCAGATTTGGGCCTGCGACTTCTTGCAGACCTACGACGTCTTCTTCAGACCGATTTTCGCCTTCTTCATTGTGGAACTGGGGTCACGCAAAGTCGTCCACGTCGCCGCAACTCGCTCACCAACCAGCTTGTGGACGACACAGCAGCTGCGAAACGCTACGCCATTCGGTACTGGCCCGCGGTTCATCATTCGCGACAACGACGACAAGTTCGGTGGCGACTTCGATCGCGTCGCCAACACGTGCGGCATCAGGGTCTTGCGCACCCCCGTGCGAGCACCGAAGGCGAATGCGACCTGCGAGCGTTATCTCGGCAGCGTGCGCCGAGAATGTCTGGACCACGTGATTATCCTCGGGGAGAAGCACGCGCTCCGCGTTCTCAGAGAACATGTGGCCCATTTCAACACCGGGAGACCTCACCAAGGAATCGGTCAGCGAGTGCCGACCGGACCTGTTGCGTCAACCACTCCATACCCAACCGGACAAGTGGTCGCTCTTCCGGTGCTCGGCGGCCTTCATCATGAGTACCGGTGGGCAGCATGACTCGTGGACGAGCGAAGTAGCCAGGACAAGCCAGCACGGACCGCTGGGCCATCCTGGATATGTGACTCACGCCGATTGCGGCGGCTCTCCTCCTGCTGCCGCGGGGGTCGAGCCCAGGATCAACACGGCGACCGCCGCCAGGGACATCGCGGCCAGGCGGGGCACCGTCATCTCCTCGCCAAAAATGACGGCGCCCACGGGCACCGGAACAGCGACGAGGGTGAGGCTGATGATGGGCGTCACCAAGACGGCCTTGCCTCTTTGCAGCGCGGCCTGTTGCAGGCCGATGGCGAGGACCGCCGCCGCAAAAAACAGGGCGGCCAGGACCCACGTATCCAGCCGGGTCAAGGCCGGGCCGAGTCCTTCCAGGTTGACGACTACGATCAGTCCCTTGGAAAACGTCAGGCCCACCACACTGAAGGTGCCGGACAGGAAGGCCAGGACCACCCCTCCGGAGCGGAATCGGGGCCAGCGGCACGACATCCACAAAACGATGCCCAGAGTCACGATGCCAATCGACATGGCCAGCGCCCTGGGCTGCAGATACTGCGCCACGGCCGCCTCAGGCGTGGTCACGGACTGGCTCTGTTCGCCGGCCACGCCCAGAACCGCTACGGACAGGACGGCCAGGCCCACACCCACCCACTCCCGGACCGATATCGACTCCTGGAGGTAACGCCGCGACAGCACAACCAGCACGATCAGGCCCACACCGTGCAGGGGCTGGATCACGGTCATGTCGGCCTGACCCAGCGCGACCATGTTCAGGATGACGGCCACGACGTTGAGTATCCAGCCGACCAGCCACAACGGCGAGCGAGCCAGGCGACCCAGGACGGCCAGGGTGCCCATCGTCTCGAACAGGGGCATCCGGTCGACGGCCTTCTTCTGCATGACGATGCCGGTGTTCAGTATCGTCACCGCCACGAGCATGATGCCCATGCCCAACACCGTCGCCATGGTAGCGGCATCCATCAGGTCAGGCATCCTGTCCGTGTCCCGGCTCTCCACGATCTGTTGAACGGCGGGTCAGGGAGGCGGGAAACAAGCCGATTCGGCTGAAACATCACCATCGGACGGGGTCGATCCCAGGTCAAGTGGCCGTGGGCCGTGGGCCGTGTTGCCAGAGCGGTCCTACCGGTGCTGATTGCCCCCACCACGCATGATTCGCCGCCCCAGCGCGACCGCCCGTACACGAGACGTACGTCCATCCGTGATCTGTTAAGCGCGGCGTTCATGGGGTAGGAGGAGCCCGAGTTGGGCGAGCTCTGGCAGTGTTGGCCGGTAGAGATTTGGGTCGGCTGCTTCGTGTAGCAGCAGGCGCTTGAGGCGTCTGGCAAGCAGAAGTCGTAGCGAACGGGGGCCGAAGAGGATGTCGAGCACGTTGAACGCGAAGGCGCTCAACAGCACAGCGCAGCGGTCGAATGTGAAACGACTGGCTTGCGTCGGTCTTGCTCTGGCGAGCCATTGGCGAAGGCGCCGTCCGAGGACCATAGTCAATAGCGCGGCGTAGAGAAGGCATTCGGTCACGTCACGCCGGCTCGTTGACACTGGCTGCGGTCTCGGCAATCGCCTTGATCGCAGCTTCGCTGAACTCCAGATTGATCCCCTCTGTCGCCATGAGTGCCTGGTACTGGCG
>JAUVCD010000264.1 GCA_030590865.1 Myxococcales bacterium
CCGTCGTCGCCGACGGCGTCGCCGGCGACGCCCATCGGTGGGCTCGGCAGATCCATCTTCCGGTGGTCGCTTCTCAGCGGCCGGCTTCTCGGCCCGCTCCTTGGGCGGAGGCGCCATGAGGATCGGCCGATCGTCGTCATCTTCGGCCTCGAAGACGCTCTCAGCGCTGGCCACGATCTCGGCACGAAGCGCCTCATCAGGCGCCTGGGGCGTGTCGTCGACCTCGACAGGCGCTGCCGCTGGTGGAGTGGGTGCCACCTCAGGTGCGGCGGACGACTCATCCTTAGTGTCGCCCTTCGCAGCCTCAGGCGCCGAGCCCTCCGGCTGCTCATCATCGGCCTTGCGGCTCTTCTTCTTGACGGTTCGCTTGATGTCCATCCCTTGCTTGATGGTGTCCTCGTCCCACTCCCGAAGGGCGAATACGCCCGGCTTGACGCGAATCAGGGGGTTGTCATCGCCGCCCTTTTTCAGCGTCGCGGCCAAGCGCGCGCCCATCGTGACCTCGGGGCTCTTGCCCACGTGGCTGAGTAGGTTCTTTTCGATCGCCAGCTCTGTGATCTCTTTGTAGTGCAGGGGTTTTCCGGTCTGACGGAGAACCTCACGCGCAGCGTCCGTGAATGTCATCGATTATCGTCCATGGCTGTCCGCCCGCAGCAGCGGACGGGGGGTCGCTGGTCATCCCATTGGGGGATGACGAGTGGTTTTCAACTTCACACCCGCCCCGGCCAAATCACCAACGATCGTCAAGGCGAGCGGCTGTGTTCAACGTATCTTCCAAGCGCCTGGGGGCCGGGAAGCATGGCGACTCCCACGCGGCCCACACGGCGATTTCAGGCGAGTAACATGCGGCCTGGCCCGGGTCAAGAAGCCCGTCCTAAGAGGCTTGATGCCGCCATTCATTGCCGGGACCTCCGCCCCAGTCGATCCTACGGCCGATAGGTATTCGGGCCGGAGAGCGATCCCTGCTGCCACCGGAAATGATCGGTGATGCTCGACGAATCCCACACCCCGTCGGACGAGTCCCAGACGGCGAACTGAATCGTGACGACCTCACCAGGCACGATGGGCGCCTGAGACGTAATCCAGCCCGTTCCTCCACCGATAGTGGACGGAGCGCCACAGGGCGCGTCCGAGCCGCCATAGCCCGTGGCCGCCAGCTCAGCGGTGCCGCCGGCACAGAAGTTGAAGCCTGGGACACCCCCAGCGCAGCCGGTGGCACCAGCGAGGCAACGGTCAAAGAGGTTGAGATTGACCGATCCTGGCGTGCCCTGGTTGTCGAAAACGGTGTTGCTGTTGTTGGGCATGCCACCCGCGGTGGTGTCGAGCAATACGACCCAGAGATCGTTGAAGGGCGAGCAGGCGTATTCGGGGTACTCGGCCGACCAGAAAGCGTGGTCGAATGCCAGGCTGAAAGCGTTGGTCGGCGTGCGGAGCTCGAGGACCAAGTTGACCGAATCGAAGGCGGTGGTGGTCGCCGGAAGCGAGCAGCCGACCTTGTTGGAGGGGAACCCTGGCGGGCAAGGCACTTCGCTGCCGAACCAGGTACCGGTCTGCGGAGTCTCGGAACTCCAGTAGCCCTGGCCGGGGGTAGCCGCACGGCCAGAGGACAAGAACATGAAGTTGGCGCCCTGCCGAGGGCCGAGGACGTTTCCGAAGGCCGTGATGATCGAGTGAGACTGAGGCGCCGGCGGACTGTTGCCGGTGGCCAAGGTGAGCTGCGCGTCCGTCAAGCCCCAGATCTTGTTGGCTCCTGTGGCCGTCAAGGTCGTCGTCTGGCAGATGTCGATTGCCTTGGCGTAGTCCTCAGGATTCTGGGAGGTGTATTGCAACCCTGTGTCGCAGACCACGGCTGGGTCATCGATCCCGCCGGCACAGTCGTCGTTGGTGCCGTTGATGAAGTCGAAAGCCCCCGGGTTGATGAGCGGGTTGCCGTCGTGGCAGTCATTCTCACAGGTGTCGTAGCCGTCGCCGTCGTTGTCCTGGCAGCCGCCGGTACCCCCGGTGCCGCCCGTGCCGCCAGTGGCGCCCGTACCGCCAAAGCCACCAAAGCCGCCAAAGCCACCAAAGCCGCCAAAGCCACCAAAGCCGCCGGTACCACCTGTGCCACCGGTACCGCCCGTACCACCGGTACCGCCCGTACCGCCCGTACCGCCCGTACCACCTGTGCCACCGGTACCAGCTGTGCCGCCCGTACCACCTGTGCCACCGGTACCAGCTGTGCCACCCGTGCCACCGGTACCACCTGTGCCAGCCGTGCCACCGGTTCCGCCGAATCCGGCCGTACCGCCGAAACCACCCATTCCGCCAGCGCCGGCGGTGCCGCCGGTACCACTGCTGCTACTGCTGCCGTTCGCCTGGTCGTACCCCCAAAGGTCCGTACGTCCGCATCCCGGCATCAGCCACAAAGCGACGGGCACCAGCATCAGCAGGTCCCAGGTCAAGCGATGGCGTATCAAGGAATCCGTCTCCTGCCGGTTGGCAATCCGTGCCGACCTAGCGTAGCAGAGTTGGTCGATACCTACGATGCGAGAGCCGCTTCGACCACACTGTAGACCGCTGCTACGGCTTGGTCGATGCCCTCTACGCCAGCTCCCCCTGCCTGAGCCATGTCCGGGCGACCGCCGCCCGACCCGCCGACGTGCTTGGCGATTGGCTTGATCAGCGCTCTGGCGTCGAGCTGACCGCAAGCCTCTTTGCTGATCATCAACGACAACTGCGCCTTGGCGCCGTTTGTACATGCAGCCAGGACCACCGCGCGGCCGCCCAGCTTGTCACGAAGCTTCTCGGCCAAGTCCCGCAAGCTCGCCATGTTGGTGCCGTCGGCTACCGCCACACCGAGCACCCGCACGTCTCCCAATTGCCTGGCATCTCCGAGCATCCCGTCGATGCCACCGCGGTCGCCACCGCCCTCGATGAGCTGCTTCTCCAAACCCTTGACCCGCTTATCGAGCAGCTTCTCCCGGCTCACGAGCTTGCCAATCTTGTCGACCAGGTCGCCACTTTGGGCCTTGGCTGCAACCTTGGCTTGCTCCAGCTCGTGCTGCAGCCCTCGCACGAAGGACAGCGACCCGTGCCCAGTGGCCCCGACCACCCGCCTGACCCCAGCTGCCGTACCGCCCTCGCTGATGATCTTGAACGAGCCGATGTCGCCCAGCGCATGGCAGTGGGTGCCGCCACACAGCTCAACCGAGTCGTCGGTCATGGTGACCACCCGGACGACATCGCCATACTTCTCCTCGAAAATGGCCACCGCACCGCGCTGTCGAGCCTCGCCGATGGGTAGCACTTCGGTCCCTACCGGCGCGTTGGTGAGGATTTTGGCGTTCACCAGATCCTCCACTTGCTCGATTTCCTCGGCGGTCATCCGCTCGTTGTAGGCAAAGTCGAAACGGAGCCCATCAGGTCCCACGAGAGAGCCCTTCTGCTGTGCGTGATCCCCCAACACCCGCCTCAGCGCCCAGTGCAGCAGGTGGGTCGCCGAGTGGTTGCGCCGGGTGGCGGCGCGGTTGGCGTGGTCCACCTCGAGCTCCACCTTATCCCCAATCTGCAGGCTGCCGCGCTCGACGCGCCCGCGGTGCATCGTCACGTTGCCGAGCGGACGCTGGGCCGTCTTGACCTGCACCTGCACCTGATCGTTGAAGAGCCTCCCCACGTCGCCAACCTGACCGCCCGCCTCGGCGTAGAAGGGGCTGCGCGCCAGGGCGATCTCCACCTCGGTGCCCGCTGCCACCGAGTCCACCAGGGCGAGCTGCCCCCCCCCCTCGCCACTCGAAATCTTCAGGATGGCCAAGACCTCGCTTTGATCCTTCTCGGTCTCATAGCCCGAGAAGGTCGTCCCAGCCGTCTTGGCGGCAACCTCACGATAGGCTGGGTCGACCGCCGCTCCAGGATCGATAGGTCCCTCCGTCCCTTCCGCCCCTGAAACGATCGCCCGCGCCCCAGCGATGTCAGCGTCCATGCCGTGCTCGGCTGCGATGACCTCGGTAAGGTCGAGCGGGAACCCATAGGTGGTGAACAAATCGGCCGCAACTTCGGCAGACAGCGGGTGTTCACCATCCTGGCCCAGCTCGGCAAAGCGCTCGTCGAGGATTTTCATCCCCCGCCGCAAGGTGGCCCGGAAGCGGCCTTCCTCACCTTCAGTGACTCGCTCGATCAGCTCCCGGCGCTCGATCAGCTCGGGGTAATCCTCCCCCATTGTGGCCACCACCTCGAGCGCTACCTGGTGCAGAAACGGCCGGTCGATGCCGAGCCGATGGCCATGACGAATGGCACGACGCATGACCCGTCGAAGCACATACTCGCGCCGCTGCTTGTCAGGCATCACCCCCTCGGCGATGAGAAAGGCGGTGGTCCTTGCATGGTCGGCGATCACCCGTAGCGACACGTCGTCTGCGCTGGCCGACCCGTGGTAGTGCTTGCCCGCAATGTCGGCGGCCCGGGCGACCAGTCGGGCCATGATGTCGGTGTCGTAGTTGGAACTGGCCCCTTGAAGCACACCGGCCAGGCGCTCGAGCCCCGCGCCGGTGTCGATGCTCGGAGCGGGCAGCGCCGTCGGCGCCGCACCAGCCTCGGCCCGATCGTATTGCATGAACACCAGATTCCAGATCTCGTTCCAGCCGGTGCCGTCGACTGTCGGCTCGGCGCCAAACTGTGAGAGGTCAGGCTGGTCGCCGTGAAAGAAGTGGATCTCCGAACAGGGCCCGCAAGGGCCCGTGGGCCCCATGCTCCAGAAATTGTCGGCTGCTCCCAAACGCAAGATGCGCTCGTCGGACCAGCCCGTCACTTTGCGCCACAACTCGGCCGCCTCGTCGTCAGCAGCGAACCCGCTGTCCCCCTCGAACACCGTGACGACCATCCGGTCAGGCGAAATGTCCAGCTCACCGGTCAGCAGCTCCCAGGCGGATACGATGGCCTCTTCTTTGAAGTAGTCACCGAAGCTGAAATTGCCGAGCATCTCGAAGAACGTGTGGTGACGGGCCGTCACCCCCACGTTCTCCAGGTCGTTGTGCTTCCCGCTGATGCGGATGCACTTCTGGCTCGAGCAGGCCCGGTCGTAGGGGCGCTTGTCGTTCCCGGTGAACACGTCTTTGAACTGCACCATCCCGGCATTGACGAACATCAAGGTCGGGTCGGCCTGGGGCACCAGCGGCGCGCTCCGGACCAGCTCATGTCCGCGTTTGCCGTAGAAGTCCAAGAAGGTCTTGCGAAGCTCTCTACTGTTCACGACGTGCTCCTCGAGTGGACCCACACCACTACGCGCTGAAGTCGGTCTCGGGCAACGGAAATTAGGTGTTGCGAGCGACGCTTGCTCGCCACCGTCCGTGCCTCGCTCCTGTCCTTGGCTAGGCCGAAATGCCTCTAGAACAAGATGCCAAGGTACCACCGCACGGTCTGCGCGGTCTCGGTGTCCAGTTCTTCCTCTACCCCTGGCATCTCGTTGTAGGCGTCCACCTGCCCCGGCAGGTAGCCGAGACCGCCGAGCGGGAAGAGCACGCCGTACTCGATGGAGGTAAAGAACCCGCCCATCTTGTCCGGATCGTCATTGAGCACCCCGTCTTTGGACTGGAAGTAGAGCTTGAAGTTCAGCTCAACCCCTAGATCGTGCTCGTGCCCCGGAGTCTGGACGAACTCGCTGGCCCGGCTCCAAATGACCGTGGCGCCGCCGCCGATGCGTTGGCCGTCCGGATCACGAAAGAAGTCGTAGTCAACGCTGGGACGGAAGTAATAGGCCGCCTGCACCCGATTGAGCACGTGACGCCAGAGAATCAGGTCGATCCGATAGTCGGGATGGAACCGGAAGGTCGAGAACGTGCGGTCGAGGGTGCGCTGCGGCTGTAGCTCGTTGCCGATGGGGGCAATGGAGTCCACATCGCTGTCGCCACTGGCAATGCCAAAGCCGAAGGCCAGCTTGAGCCGGTCCTCCACCGCCCGATACTCGGTCTGGGTGGCCAGGCCGAACTGGCGAATGTTCCAGCCATCGTCGCCTTCGACCCGCCCGTTGAGGAAATCGCTGCCGGCGGTGCGGTTGGTGTTCTCGAGCGAGCCGTAGAGCATCACCCCTTCGAGCTCGAAGCGGAACTTATCGAACCGAAACTGGAACCACACGTCGGGGATCACCACCTCGGCTCCACGACGCACGAGGCCTTGGCTCAGCTCGTCGGTACCTTGGCCGAGCGAGGCCCCGGTGCCTGGATCGGTGGTGTCGTTGGCCAGCGACTGATTGCGGTAGACCACATAGGCGCCGCCGTTGAAGACCGGGTGCCCGTCTCTCAAGGCTTTGCGGGCGAGTTGCTCGTTCATGCGGCGCATCACCACGAAGACCCACTGGTCGACGTCGTCCTTCTGCGCCAAGTCGTAGGGCTGCCCGTCTTGCTCGTTCAGCGCCGCGCTAATAGCCCCTTCGTTGGCAAAGTCCCAGGCTGCCCCAAAATACAGGTCCCACGCCTTGACGCCGGTGATGAACATCAGCCGGTCGGCGGTGGACTGCCAATCCGAATCGTAGCCATCCCCAGAATTGGCGAGGATACCCAGGCCCCAATGACTCGGCATCCGCCCGAAGCGGAGCTGGCCGATGGGAGAGGAGTATTCACCCCACACCCGTTTGACCGTGATCGAGTCTTTGGTGCTGGTGATGCCTGCGCTCGGCGACCAAGCGGTCGTGGCGAATGCTCCAGTCGGTGAGTAGCCACCTCGGGCCACGACCGAGTAGCGCCCATCCAGCCCAGGCTCGTTAGCATAGCCCTGGGGGGTCGAGCCCAGCACGATGTTGTCGAGTAGATCAACTTGGGCCCGGATCCGCACGTTGTCGCTGATGTGCAGCTCTGGGTTCAGCCGAAAGCGCATATTGGCGCCGGCTTGAGTGTTGTTGTCGCAGGCCTCTTGGTTGCTCGGATCCGGGTCGTCGCCGCAAAGCTCCACCCGGTGCGCATCGCCGTCGGCATCGATGTAGTCGTCGTCCGGCGGGCGGGGCCACAGGGGTTTGACCGGATCACGTCGACCGATGTGGAAATTATGAAAGAACTCAGAGCGAACTCGATAGTAACCGTGGAACTCGAAGACCGGCCGGGACAGCTTCCACCAGTCCTCGGCAAACACCTCACTGGCTGGTCCCGCCGGCTCGGCACCGGTGGGACGCTCGCCGTCTTCTTTGTCCTTGGCTGCGGCGGCGGTCGTCGCCTCCCCTGCCACCGACAACCCACCAGAATCCTTGGTCCCCGCAGCCTTGGTGTCTTCTGGAAGAGGCGGCGGATCGCCCAACAGAGGCTCCTCAGGCACCGTGGGTGGCGGATCGTTGGGTGGTGGCCCCGGCTCGCCACCCTCATCAGCACTGCCCTCCGGCGGCGGGGTGTCGTCCTTTTCGGCCGCCTTGTCCTCTTGTCCAGCCTTCGGCTTATCGCCCTCCTCGGGCGCCTCTGGTTGGGCCTGCGCCACCCCGGATCCCAGGATCAGTGCCGAAACCATGAGCCCGGCCGTCGCAAGCCAGCGGCCGGCACCAAGGCCGGTTCCCTCCAGCTTGCGGCTGGGCAGGTTGGTGACGGCGTCGCGAAGCGGCTCGCCGGGCAGTCGATCCGCGACTGCGGACAGGCGGCTTTCCATCGAAGCGGTACGGTCGAAGTACTCGTCTTGCATGCTGGTTTTCATCCGTACTGCGGCCACCAGGAGGCCGCACGGTGATCGTCGTCGGTGCGACGCCATGCTCCATGCCCGAACCCCGACGCGACGTCGACCCCCCATCGCCATCCCGGCCCAAGGGAAGTCCAGGCGGGACGAGCCGGCGAGAAGACCCAGCGAAGACGACCCATGGGGCGCCAGGTGCTTCTCGTCTTGGCCTAAGCGAGGTAGAAGGGGCGTTGGTCCCATGGCGGCGCCACGGGGACTCGTGCATAACCGGACACGGGGATATGAACACGCCACGTCAAATACGCCTGACCTCGACCTCCGTTGCTGCGCTCGCCTTGGGCGTTGTCGCTCTCACCCACCCATCTGAGGCTGCAGCCCAAGACGGCTCCGGACAGGACGGTGAATTCTCCGTCCAGCGTTTCGAGCCAGTGCCCGGCCCGCGCAACTTCATGAGCGTCGCCGGCGGTCGAACTGATGGCGAATGGACGTGGAGCTCCGGCCTGATGTTCGACTATCAGCGCAACCCTTTCGTCGTGAAGAGCTGCATCTCGGAAACTGACTGTGACGATCCCAACGCCACTCAGCCCGAGGACACCGCGGTGATCAGCGACATGCTCACCTGGAATCTGCTGGCGTCGATCACCCCAATCCCGATCGTGCAGATCGGCTTACGGGTGCCGGTCGCCTTCGTCAGCGGTGCGGGCATGGACTTTGAAGGCCCGACCGCAGGCAGTGGTAGCGGTGAGGGCATCAAGGGCGCGGGTCTCGGTGACATTTCGCTGGAAGGCAAAGTGCGCATTTGGGGCGAGCCCCAGGATCCCATCGTCTTTGCCGCCGCTCTCGACGTGGCTGCCCCGCTCGGCCACGCCACCTCGGAGGGCAACTACATCGGTAGTCGGACGCCCATCTCGGTCGGCGGCCGTGGCATCATCGATGTGAAGTTCGACGGGTTCACCGCAGCAGCCAACCTGCGCGGAATCTATCGAGAAGATTCCACCTTCGGCGAAACCACCATCGGTCCTGAGTTCCGCTGGGGCGTTGGCGCCGGCTATCAGTTCCACGAGCTGTTCCGGGCCATCGCCGAGGGCTACGGCGCGACCCGCTTCTCGGACGTCAAGGGCACCAATTCGGTGGAAATCGACGGCGGAATACAGGTGTTACCCCTCGATGGCAGGCTGGTCATCACCGCTGCTGGCGGTACCGGTCTGGTCAAAGGCATCGGCGTCCCCGTCGCCCGCGCAATCTTCGGTGTGGCGTTCCACTACGAGGCGGCCAACGACGATGACGGTGATGGCATCCCGAACGAGAAGGACCAATGCCCGACCAAGGCCGAGGATCGGGACGGCATCGCGGACAGCGATGGTTGCCCAGAAGAGGACTTCGACCACGACAAGATCCTCGACGAGCTGGACCTCTGTCCGCTCGAGCCGGAAACGGAGAACAACTACAAGGATGACGACGGCTGTCCGGACATCGCTGCCGACAAGGACGGCGACGGGGTCATGGACGACCAAGACAAGTGCCCCGAGGCGGCTGGCAAGATGACCCGCCCAGAGCACTTCGGCTGTCCCGACAGCGACCTGGACGGCGTGCCGGATCACCTGGACCAGTGCAACGGCAAGAAGGAGGACACCGACGGTTTCCAGGACACCGACGGTTGTCCGGACTTGGACAACGACGGCGACGGTGTGCCCGACGACGCGGACGAGTGCTCCGACGAGGCAGAAATCATGAACGGCGTCGACGACACTGACGGCTGCCCCGACTTTGGGCCAGACGCCGATGACGACGGCATCGAGGACTCGAAGGACGACTGCCCCCAGGTGCCTGAGACCTATAACGGTAACGCCGACACCGACGGCTGCCCGGACATGGGCGGCGTGCTCATTCGGGCCAATCCAAAGGCCATCTCCGCCCAGGTCCCGATCCGCTTCCGCGGGTCTGAGATCGCCGACCCAGTGACCCGCAAGGCGCTGGACGGGCTGGCCGCTGCGCTAAACAACTGGGCTGCGATTTCCTCGGTGGAGGTGCTGGTGACCACTAGCGCCGCAGAGGCCGCCCAAGGGAAGCCGCGGGCCGACGCGGTGGTCGCCTATCTGGTGTCCAAGGGAGTTGCGACGAAGCGTCTGGTGGCCAAATCGGCGACTGGCGCGGCTGCCGCAGTAGCCTTCAAGGTTCTCAAAGCTCCACGGTGGAAATAGGGCTCTCTGCCCTGCCAGGGCCGCGACCTGCTAGCCGGATACTGACGCCCCGGGCGGTCACTGGGACGTGACGGGTCAGCTCTCGCTCGCCGAAACGTTCTAACTACGGGGCAGTCTGTCTATACTGGGGCCGTGGCTCGCCCGCGCGTGATTCTGTCGTGTAAGGATGCCGAAGCTGCGGTGAAGATGATCGGATCCCTGAATCCGAAACGGTACCGCGTGGAGCATCTTCAAGATCTCAACGAGGCGCTGCTACGTGCCGAGTTGGTGCTCGCCCATGCCCTGGTGATCCACGCGCCCTCCACCGGGCTGTCGCCCAGCGATCTGCGCAAGCGTTGCCGCGGAACGGCCGAGCGAGTCACGCCGGTTTTCGTCTCCCCTTCCCCTGATGTCAGTGACGTTGCGGCACAGCTCGGCGGTCGCTACCTCGACGAGTGCTTCGAGGTGCCAAGCTTCAAGCGGGCGGTGTACCGCGCTGTGTCCAAGACGGAAGACCGGCGCCAGCGGAAACACCCGCACCGGCGTCGACTGCCCCGGCGGGCGGCACAGCGCGTCTTGATCCTGACCACTCGGGACGTCAATGGGGCCGTCATTGCTGCGGTGCTCCGCAATCAGCTCGGCGTCGCTTGCGAGGTCGCCACCAGCGGAGGGGACGCCCTCGAGTTGCTCGCCGACGCGACCCACTGTGCGGTGGCAGAGGTCCACATGCTGATCGCCACCAAATCGGGTGCCGCCGCCGCCCGTGAGCTGGCTCGGCGCGGCATCCCCGTGATTCCGCTCAAGGAGAGCGCGGTCCGCGACCCCTCCGAGGCGGGCCAGACCGCCTGGGACATCGTCCCCCAGGTCCGCCGCAGCCTGACGGCTCGAGAAAAGCTGGCCCAACAGAAAGAGCGGTTGCCGGCTGGCGACTAGCGGCTCGCTTGGTCGACGCGGGTTGAGGCGCTCCGCGGCGAGCCTTGCGCCTGCCGCTGCGGAGTTGGTGAGGTGGCAGTAGGCGGAGACAGAGGCGGAGACAGAGGCGGAAGCTGTGTCAGACGCGGACGCGGATTCTGTTTCCGCCACCACCTCTGATGCTGCTTCTGACGCTGGCTCTGTCTCTGATGCTGCTTCTGTTTCTGTCCGGGTTGGCTCCTCGTTCTTCTCCAAGGGTGCCACCGTGCTCGGCGCCGTCAAGGCCACGCCGGCGCTGCGCGCCGGTCTTCGCTCGCAAGCTCGCTACGAGCCTTGACTGCGCCTGCGCGCGACGGCGGGGGGGCTGAAGAACTAGTCACTGAAGGAGGTTCAGGATGGGACTCAGAGTTATTGATGAGATCGTTTCGTTGGCCGTCGAGATCACGCGGGTCGTGTCCGAGATGCGCGGGCACAACGGCGAGCTTGCTTCGCAGCTGCAGCGGGCTTGGTGTCGGGTGGCTACCAACACCGGGGAGGCGCAGCTGCGGCGGGGGGCCAAGGGGAACAATCGGTTTGACGATGCGCTCGGCGAAGCCAAAGAGGCGCACGCGGCCCTGCGCTACGCAGCAGCATGCCAATACGCCGACATCGACCAGCAGCTGCTGCAGCGGGTCGACGGGGTTGCCGCGGTGCTCTACTGCCTCGCGCGGCGTCCGCAGCGGCGCTAGCCAAGGCGGTCCGGCCACCGGCTCGCTGCCTGGTGGCCGGACCGTCATGCGGCCTCACCGCTTGGGCCGGTGGGCGAGCTTGTAGAGTGTGGCGGTGACCTTATCGACCTGGTCGAGGACCTGAGCGCCTCGTTTGCGGTCGCTGATGAACCCGCACGCCATGCCGTAGCGCAGCGCGCAGTGCGTCTCCCGCGCCTCCCCCATGGCGTCATCCAGCCGATTGGTCGTCTTGCGCCCCATCCGATGAAGCGATTCGCCGGCGTTACACAGCACCCGTGGCCAGGCCCTGCGGATCTGCCGAGCAAGCTCGGGACTATGCCGCCCAATCTCCCCCGCCAGCCCTTCGACCACGGGAGCCAGCTCGATAATGTCGTCTATGATTCGAAGTCTAC
>JAUVCD010000838.1 GCA_030590865.1 Myxococcales bacterium
CGAGGTCGCGGTACAGCAGATCTTCGGTGCAGTCTGTCCCCCGTCCGGCTGACGAGCTACCGTGGCTACCGACACCTAGATCCAGGCGCCTGGATCCAGGCACCTGGATCAGTGTGTAGCCAGTTGTCCCACATGGGGCTCCTAGTACTACATAATCACACAGGCGAAGCGGCTGGCGCACATTGTGCAACGCGGGCGCACGGAGGATTAAAGACAACATGCTAGAGCTCACACACTTCGGTCGGTTTCGCAGGTTCGCCGTGGCAACCGGCCTCGCCTTGGCTTTTGTGGCCCCAGGCTGCGCCGATGAGACCGGCACCAGCACGGACGACGTCACCGACATCGCCAACACCGATGTGAAGAAGCAATCCATCGGCAACTGCTGGATCTATGCCTCCGTCGGCTGGGTCGAGTCGCTCCGCCTCACCCACTCGGGTGAAACGCTGAACCTGAGCGAGTCCTATTTGACCTATTGGCACTGGTACGAGCAGCTGCACGGCGGTGGCGCCGGAGAGCACCAGCTTGGTGATCTGGACAACGAGGATGGGGTCTACGAGCTCAACACCGGCGGCTGGTGGGCCACCGCCGCGGAGCTCATGCGTCGCTACGGGATGGTGAACGAGGGCATCTTCATTCCCGAGGAAGAAGAAGCGGCACGCTCGGCTCGCCAGAGCTCGGCCAAGAGCGCCATCAACACGTCTCTCAAGGAGGGCGTGCTCAAGGACGCCGATGCACGGCGGGACGGGGCCATCGTCAGGGCCGAGCTCGACAAGGCCTGGCAGCTCACCCCGGAGATGTCCGAGGTGCTCAACACCGTTTTCGGCGCCGACGTGAGCCAGACGCTCTACGACAATCCTGCAATCCCCGCTGACAGTGGCTTGCGCACCGTCCAGAGCCTCAAGGTCGGTCACAACGACGCCGGCGACGAGCTGACCTTGGCGGACGCCATCGGCACACCCAGTTATTCCTACTGGGGAGGACCGCCGACCCGGAACGGCACCTACGCGTGGAACGAGGAAAACTACCCGCGCTATTCGTCCAGCCGCCGCGACTTCCAGATCAAGATCCAAGACGCCATGCATCGGCGCCTACCAGCCATCATGACCTGGTACGTCGACTTCGCTGCTCTGGAGAACGACAACACCTTCAAGACGCCGCCGGAGACGCCAGGTCGCCAGGGTGGGCACATGACGGTGGTCGAGGACTATCAGATCAACAACGTCCCCGGTTACGGCACCTTGGCTGCTGGCGAGCTGGTGACCGATCCGGCGATCCTCGAAGCGGCGCTGTCTCCAGAGGCCGAAATCGAGTTCTTCCGAATCAAGAACTCTTGGGGCACGAGCCTGTCACCGGACCCCGACCAGGGCGACGAGCTGATCGGCTACTACGACCTGTGGATGACCTATCTGAACGAGCAGATCGCCCACAAGGACGACGACGGCTCGTCCTACGGTCTGTCGGGCGTCGTGCTACCGCCGGCCACCTTCCAGAGCGGCGGTGGCGAGCCGGAAGAGCCGGTCGAGCCGGTTGGCGATTGCGCCCACGGCCTGTGTGAGACTGGCGAGAAGCTGGATCCGACCTGTGACCCCTGTGTCGCCCTGATCGGCGAGGAAGATCCCTTCTGTATCGATAACGCTTGGGACAGTATCTGCGTCGAAGAGGTCGAGTCGATCTGCCTCCAGCCCTGCAGCTGATCGGTCGCCGCCGACCGCTCCTCCAACAGCCGCTGGCCGAGGGTCCGATGAGGGCGCTCTGTCGGCGGCTGACTGGTTTGGGCCCAGTCGTTTTGTGGGCGTCGTCAGCCGTCAGTCAGGCTCGATGGCCTCGGCTTGGGCGTCCACCCCAGGGGCGCCGGCGATCGCTACCGGCGGGCCCGGATCGGCGGCTGGCTCGTAAGCCAGCTCTTCGGCGTTGGGCTCGTCGTCGCCCAGCAAGTCGAGGCGGTTGTGCAGCACCGCCTGTCGGTAGAAGCAGTAGGGGTTGTCGAAGCGGTTGCTGGTGTGGCTGTAAGCGGTCCAGGCGCAGCCACCCCGGCAGATGTCGCGGTAGCGGCACTTGGCGCAGAATCCACCGAGCTGGTCCTCGGTGAACCCTCGGTTGATCTTGAAGGCGTCCGGTCGTTGCCAAATGTCCGCTAGCGTCTCGTCCCGCAGGTTGCCCTCCAGGAACTGGTCCTGCCCATGCATGGCGCTGGGCAGCGACAGACACCCCTTGATGTTCCCGTTGCTCTCGATGCCGATGACCTGGCAGCCGGCTCGGCAGCCGATCCAGAAGTTGATCTCCGCACCTCGATCGCGCAGGGCCTTTTCGTATTTGCCGAAATACCCGATGTTGTCCGACGGACAGACCTTGGGGCGTTCGACCCCGTCGGTGCGGAGCTCGGCGATCTGGGGGATGAGCCAGAGCAACTCGGCTGGCTCGATCACCAGCTCACGGTTGTCCCGCATGTCCCCAGAGGGCACGCCCAGTTGTAGCTGCCACGAGGCGACGCCCTTCTCGCCGAGGAAGTCTCGGAACTCGGGGAGTTGCTTGTAGTTCAGCGCGTTGATGTGGCTCACGATGCTGGTGGGCATGCCGTCGCTTACACACTGATCGATGGCTGCCACGACGCGGCGGAACGAGTCCTTGCGTCGCACCGCGTCGTGGGCCTCTTCGAACCCATCGAGGCTGAAGGCCACGTTGGCCAGGCCAGCCTCCCGACACCGCTGCAGGTGCTTGTCCGACCAGCCCCAACCATTGGAGATCATGTTCACCCGCACGCCCTGGTCGGTCAGCCGCTTGCCCAGCTCGTGCCAACGTGGGTGCAGCGTCGGCTCGCCGCCCCCGAGGGTCACCTTCTCGCAGTTCATGGCGGCCAGCGCATCGGCCACCTCCAGGCACTCTTCGTAGCTCAGCTCATCCTTCCGTCGAGCGCCGGCGTGGGAGCCGCAGTGCTTGCACCGCAGATCGCAGGTGAGGGTCAGCTCCCACACGCAGAAGCGGGGATAGTAGCCCAGACGCTCGAGCAGCTCGATCATGGTCGGAAGATACTCTCCCACCAGACAAAGCCCAAACGGCCAAGCTGTGGGCAGGGGATATGGCCTATACTGTGATTCCTAACCTGTGATCCCTAGCCTTAGGAGAGACGATGTCAGAGAAGGAGATTCGGGCCACGATCGACAAGCTGTGTGCCGAGCTCGACCTGCGCCCCGGACCGGCGGCGCGAGTGGCCCGCGGTGTCTTTCCGTTTCTGCTCGGTGCTGGGCTGGTCGTTTCGGCTTGCGGTGACGACGAGACCCAGGACACCACATCTTCCTCTTCGACCTCGACCTCCGGCACGGGTGGCAACACGTCGACCTCCGGCACTGGCGGAAACACGTCCACCTCGGGGACTGGTGGCTCCGGCGGGTCGACCAGCTCAGGCGGCGGCGGCGGCGCCGGTGGTGCTGCCGGCGGTGCGGCGGGCGCCGGTGGCGAGGCTGGCGGCGGCGGCATGCAGACCGACTACATGGC
>JAUVCD010001041.1 GCA_030590865.1 Myxococcales bacterium
TGGGTGGTGCTCTGGGTAAGCGCCAGCGGCTGCGCAGCGGCTCCGCCCAAGGGCTGGCAGCAGGGGGGTGCCGAGCTGATGATTCCCCGGGCTCGTTGGTTCAACGGTGACGCTGTGGTGGATGTCGACCACGACGGGCGAGTGCTGCTCAATGGTAAACACGTGCTGAACGTCGACCGGGCGGGCAGGGCATACGATCCCTACGACGCGCCGGTAGCGCTGCTTGGTAGCGACGGCCATCTGGTCGGCCCGGATGACGAGCCGATGGGTTGGGTTGGGGCCGGCGAGGCCATTTTGCCAGGGGATGATGGGCCCTGGGTGGTGGTCGCGCCCAGCGGCGAGGTCGTCCGCACCAACGATGATGGCGACCCGGTTCCTTTCGGGCTGTGGGTCGGCTGCAATCAGATCCCCCACACCCTGCAGGCCTGCACCCTGGTGTCTCACCTGGTGGGGATTCACATCCGCGAAATGCGCAAGCGGCGCCGCGGCGGCGTGTCCGTGGGCGTCGGCTTTGGCGTCGGCGTGGGGATTGGGCCCTGAGCTCGAGCTCAGACAGGGACTCGGACCTGTGTAGGGGCGCGGTTTATCCCCGCCCGTCCAAATCAGCGATCACAGGAGCGTGGTCAGAGGGCGTCTGTCCATCGCGCTTCTTACGAAAATCGCGGTCGGTCCAGACCTCTTGGACCGACTGGAGGATCGTCGGTGAAGCCATCAGCAGGTCGATGCGCAGGCCCAGGTTTCGGTGGAACCCACCACCGCGGTAATCCCACCAGCTGAACATGCCGCCCTCTGGGTTGGTCTCGCGGTACAGGTCCACGAGGCCTGCATCGACTAGCTTGGTCATCGCTGCGCGCTCCTCGGCACTGTGGAAAATGTGGTCACGCAGGCCTTCGGGGTCATGAGTGTCAGCGTCACTGCAGGTGACGTTGAAATCACCGGCCACCACCACCGCCCCGCCGCCGCTGAGCGAGTCGGACAGGTAATCGACGAGGGAGCTCAACCAGGCGAGCTTCATGGTGAAGTCAGCGTGCTGCAGGTGCTTGCCGTTGGGCACATAGACGCTGGTCACCGACAGCTCATCGATGGTTACCGTGATGAGACGTGCGCCGTGGTCTGCTGCACCAGGAAGCCCAGCTTGGGTCATCGTGCCCGGCTGTCGGCTCAGCACCGCGACGCCGTTCCAGCGGGGTTGACCATGGACGTAGGCGTGGTAGCCCGCTTCGGCGAGCTCAGCGCGGGGAAACTTCTCGTCTGGTGCCTTGAGCTCCTGAAGGCACACCACGTCGGGCTCCCGGGTCGCGAGCCAGTCGAGGAGGTAGGGGAGGCGGGCTTTGACGGAGTTGACGTTCCAGGTAGCGATACGCACGCCGTCTTCTACTCCTCGCCGTAGTCGTGCTTGGCACCGCACTCGACGCAAAACGTCGTTCCCAGCAGAATTTCGTGCCCGCATTCATCGCATAGCGCTACGTCGGGCTCAGGCTCCTCCGCCTCTGGCAGTGGGCTGCCACACATCCCGCAGAACCGTTCTTCAGGCGACCGCTGGCGACCGCACTCAGGGCAACGGAGCGCCGCTGGGTCCGGGGTGGCTTCCAGGTCCTCCGCTGGACGACCCACCTCGACGATGGGCATCGCCGAGATCTCTGGGGCCGTCTCGTCTTGCTCCGCTGGTGTCTGGACCAGCAGCACGCCCTGTCCTCCACTCTCGCTCAGTGCGGCTTCGGCCACTGCGTCATCGCCGAGATCGAGCTCCTCCACGTCGTAGTCGACTTCCGCGAGCGCCAGATCGACCGCCTCGTCGAGCGCTGCCTCAGCCTTGGCACGGGTGGTCTCGCGATCCCGCGGGGGCGTCGACTTCTTGGTGAGCGGTAGCGCTGCGGCTGCGTTCGCGGCGCCATCCTCTGGCTCGGCCGCCAGTGGAGGAGGCGGAGGTAGCTCCTCCTCGTCATCCTGCAAGTCGGCCCAGTCTAGATTGCTTCCTTGCGGCGCTGCGTCGACCGGTGGTGGCGGTGGTAACTCTTCCTCGGCCTCTTCCTCGACCTCGATCTCGACGGCCTCGACCTCGACCTCGGCCTCTTCCTCTTCCTCGACCTCTTCCTCTTCCTCGACCTCTTCCTCTTCCTCGACCTCGACGGCCTCGACCTCG